>JAPLZI010000010.1 GCA_026395095.1 Candidatus Tayloriibacteriota bacterium | reverse complement strand
GTGACGGCCACCTTCCTCTTTCTTCAAGATATATACTTCGGCCTCAAACTCTGTATGAGGCTTCACGGAACCCGGCTTTGCGAGTACCTGACCGCGAGACACATCATCCTTGGCTGTACCGCGGAGGAGGAGACCGGCGTTGTCACCGGCAATACCAGACTTGAGGGACTTGTTGAACATTTCGATACCGGTAATGACCGTCTTGGCTGTGTCGCGGAATCCTACGATTTCGCACTCTTCGCCAATCTTCACTGTTCCACGCTCGATACGGCCTGTAACCACAGTTCCACGGCCCTCGATCGAGAAGATATCCTCGATAGGCATGAGGAATGGCTTGTCGACTTCACGAACTGGCTCCGGGATGAAATTGTCCAGAGCTTCCAATAGCTCATCTATCTTGACTGTCCAAACTGGATCACCTTCGAGGGCCTTTAGGGCTGAACCTCGGATGACCGGTACATTCTTGCCATCAAATTCGTATTTTGTGAGGAGTTCACGCACTTCTTCCTCGACGAGGTCTATGAGATCTTTCTCTTCGACCATATCGCACTTGTTGAGGAAAACTATGACTTTCGGCACACCGACTTGGCGGGCGAGCAAGATATGCTCACGAGTCTGCGGCATGACGCCATCTTGTGCGGACACAACGAGAATAGCTCCGTCCATCTGGGCGGCGCCAGTGATCATGTTCTTGATGAAGTCAGCGTGACCCGGACAGTCGATGTGAGCGTAGTGACGCTTTGGGCTCTCATACTCGACGTGCGAGAGAGAGATGGTGACTGTCTTCGTTGCATCACGAACTGTACCACCCTTGGTAATGTCGGCATAAGCCTTTGCAGTGGCCATGCCCTTCTTGGCCTGAACGGCCACGATAGCCGCAGTCAAAGTAGACTTCCCGTGGTCGATATGACCAATGGTTCCCACATTGACGTGTGGCTTTGTACGATTGAATTCTGCTGCCATATTATTTGCTTAGTGCTCCGCCCTTCCTTTCGATAGCGTGAGCGTACCGAAAGCAAGGGCTGAGATAAATTTGTTAATAGGATTGATAAAACGCCGGATAGGCGCGTAAAAAGTAGCTTAACACAAGGTCAAGTGTAGTGCAAATCTTGTATTAAAAGCGTTTGCGTGCTTGAATTGGGCCAGATTATGAAAACCATCGTGAGAGTTTGTAAGGTCCCGCGCGGGGATGCCCCCCTTGAAATTCGCAAACAGTGGGTCGGTTTGAGTTTCCCAGTCGGCTGGGTCATCAACTCTGAAGAGTTCAGTCGCGAATGCGGCAAAATAACTAACTGTTGTGGCGTGGTGATTACTATCCAAAACGCGGTTATCGCTATTTCACCTCGTAGCCAGAAAGCTGTTGCATGGTTACTGAGTAATGTTCCGACCGGCCACAATCTCATTTTCAGTTCCGATGAAGTGGAGGTCATTTCAGGCTCGCGATTCTTCGTTCCAACCCCTCTCCATGTGATTGAGAAGGTTGGTCTTTTCGAAGCCGGCATCAGCGCTCGTGATCATCCCGTAAAAGGGTGAGCTGAGACACAAAGTCTTTTGAACGCAAACCGCACAGAATATTGTTTCTGTGCGGCGTTTTTATTTAACGGATTCTATAAGCAAACTCCTGGCTTGATTCATGTCCTTTTCCATAATTTTTTCTGGTAAATCTAGCTCCGAGTGATATACACTCATCAACTGATCGATGTCGCCGCTTAATATAGCTACTTTTTCTTTCAAGACCGAAATATTTTCTAATGGAAAAGCTAAATTAATTATGTGCGGATCGCGTATCATCGTGCTTGTTCCCTGTCCCACACAGTCAACAACAATAATTCGCTCTGTTTTTTTGAGTAGATTAAAATATTTCTTTTCAAACTCTCTGTAACCATGACCCCAATAAGTCGGGTAATCGTACGAGATTTCCTCATTACCATCAAAAACAAATAAGACCGAGCCAGACCTACCCTGGCGGTTGAATTGAATCGCAATATCTAGTGCAACAGCCGTCCCGCTGGCATTATCAATCGCCCCAGGTCCAAGAGAATCATAGTGGCTAAACACTATTGTTGTTTGGCCAAAACTAACTGCTTCAAAGTAGACGGGGACACCCCAATCGCTGGGGCAAAGGAAAAATTCGTCGGCGAAGGGACTCCACATTTCTGATTGCAATAAATAACCGGTGTATCTATTAAAAACCGTGACGACATTAGTGAACTAGCGATATTGGTTGTAGAAATCTTGCCACTTGTCATGCCACAGCCAACACAAGGCGTTTTTCTTCCGTCAATTATCAGTTCCGCTTTTTTCGTGACGGGTATATAGGTTACAAAATTTTCAATCAAAAAATCAACACCGTTTGCCCGCAAGATTTTACACAAATAAGCCAGAGCTTTATCAGCCACTTTTCCCTGTCGAGTCCCTAAGCGCGTCAAATCTTCTACTGTTTTGAATATATTGTTTTTCATAGTTTTCAATTAATACTGGCACACATTTTAATAAATTAACAAAGTCGTTACTGGATGTTGTATAAAAATGTGTGGGCGATGTAATTTTGCATCCGCACCGCCACACACAAGTTTGGCTCATTACCCCTATTAGCTCCCTCTGAAGGTTACTGCCTCGTCGGCAAAATAACGGGAGGCATCATAGGTGGTGACGTGCCACAGTTTAACCCTGCGGGCCAGGATCTCGGCCGCATCAGGCGTTTCAAGAAGTGCCCTATTGCAAAACATCATATCGAGACAGAGCGGCGCCGTTTGAATAACAAGCGGCATCCAAGAATAAGCTTCTGCAAGCTCATCCATTGTCTGCTCGAATAACCGCTTTGCCTCCGGCACACCACCATCTGGATTTTCGTAAGTATCCAGAAGGACCATGGATCCGCAGGCAAACCATGATAGATAGAGCGGATAATACCAATGAGAAGTCGGCCGAACTGTGAGGTTTCGAGCTTCATCCGTGGTAAATAACCCTTTGACCAGCTGATCCTTGCCGTTTATTACGCGGTATGTTTCGACAGGCTTCGAACGTGTAGCCCTAGCGAGCAATTCTCCATGAAGCCGGGAGACATCACCCATGGCATAACTACCATTGAAAACCTGATGGCGAAGCCGTTCGTGATATTCGGGCAGAAAGCCTCCACCCTTCACACGAATAGCGTCCAAACGCATTCTTTCAACTGCAGCTAGGCCATCTTCCGACACATCTTCGTAGGTGGTGACGGGGTTCCCTTTGGAACTCCACTTCACCCATGGAATAGTTACGCGATGCCGCTTGTCGTGATTAACGCCGACAAAAGTATCACGCGTAAACGAAAGGGCCAGAGGAAAAAGGCCGAGCTTCTTAGAGAGGAGATACATGCCCATATCTTCAGCGCAGATACCTGGCACTTGCCGAGCCAAGAGTCCCACGCTTTGTCCTTCGGCAATCGCTTGCTGGGCTTTTGCCGGCAAATAGGAATGAACCAGAGCGGTGAAATCCTCTATTCCATATTTGGATTCAACGAAACTATTGACTTGAGACCTGACTTGCGAGCTCATAGCTCGACGACGCTGAAGCACCATCGGTATTGAACCGGTACGGTTGAGATAATACGCATTCATGTTGTCTGTTGTTTTGCACTAGGTTGTAAGGAACTACCAGCATACGGTCTGAATCTCTAGATTCAGATGCTGGTCAGAAAGTATTTAGGCAAACGCACTCCGACAAGCATCCGAAATAAACTTCATATAGTGAAGCCAGAGGACGAACTTCTTAAAATTAATTGTGTTTGATGTTGAATTCATGATGTGAAAGAAAACCCCCGGGTTCTACCGGAGGTTTTCGTGCTTTTCTAGATTAGATCGAGATTTATTCTCTTAGAAAGTTATACGACATACCGCCGGCATTCTGCTTAGTAAGGTGCATCCATGCAAAAACGGCCACCTTATTGAGGCATACGGT
>JAPLZI010000001.1:1846-2527 GCA_026395095.1 Candidatus Tayloriibacteriota bacterium | reverse complement strand
AAGGAGTTTTAGCCGTTGAGCGGATGATTCGAAGTGAAAGTCGAAATTTTACTAGACCGTGTTTTGCATTGAAGTGCGATGTGAGAAAATTTTTTGACAGTATCGACCATCGCACCTTACTGAATATTCTCGGCAGGAAAATAACTGACCAAGATACTATGTGGCTTTTAAACAGAGTTGTGGAAAGTTACTCAGCCAGCCAGACCAATTTGTTTGATAGACAGGGTTTGCCTATAGGCAATTTAACCTCGCAACTTTTCGCAAATGTGTACATGAATGAATTTGATCAATTCGTGAAGCACAAACTTAAGGTTATTAATTATGCTCGATACACCGACGATTTCGTTATTGTCTCGACCGACAGAGCGTATCTCGAAAACATCCTTGATCCAATTAAAGACTTTTTGGATAAGAAGTTACAATTATCGCTCCATCCCAATAAGGTATCGATCCGGGCTTGTCATCAGGGCGTTGACTTTTTGGGGTATGTCGCTTTGCCATACCATCGCCTCGTGAGAGCCAGAACGAAGCGTAGGATATTTCGCAAACTAAAAGAACGCGTCGCCATGTTCAGAAGCGGAACAATCAGCGAGGATGCTCTTTCGCAATCTTTGCGATCATATCTGGGCGTTCTCTCCCATGCCAACGCCCACCAACTTTCGGAAGGTCTAAAAAATCAGT
>JAPLZI010000001.1:607-1786 GCA_026395095.1 Candidatus Tayloriibacteriota bacterium | reverse complement strand
ACGATTAAAAAAAACCTCGCAAACCATCCTTGCGTACACAAACGCAAAAAGTCCTTTGCGAGGCTCTCTTGGATGGTTTTGCGACCATGCCCTGATTCGGGTTTAGGCCTTATTCAGTTGTTTGTCTATTTTAGCAGGAAAAACCAATAATTGGCAGAATGTCTTGGAATATGGGCAAATGTTACCCACAGTTTGCAGGACTTGTATTTACGGCTGTAATCCGTTATAATCCACTATATAACTTATAGCGTTAAATTATTAATCAAAACTATGAATATGGACGACATTTTCAACAAATTTGACCATCGCATAAAGAATCCCGATCCACAAATCGTGGCTCTTTTGGCTGAGATTGATGGAATTCGAGGCGAGTTTAAATCTGGCTTGCGAATGACTCCTCAGGCTATTACTAATCTCAAAAAATCTACACTGATCACTTCGGCCGGTGCTTCCACTCGTATCGAGGGTGCCCGATTGACTGATGAAGAAGTGGAGAAAGTTATGAGAGGTCTTGCTGTCTCAAAATTCGCCGATCGTGACTCTCAAGAGGTTCAGGGATATTTGGAAACGCTTCAGAATGTTTTTGACAGTTATCAAAGTCTGCCATTAAGAGAAAGCTTGATCACTTCACTTCACAATCAGCTTCTTAAATATTCACACAAAGATGATACTCATCGTGGTGGCTATAAAAAGAAAGAGAACACTGTCGGTGTCCTTGGACCGGATGGAAACATTGCTCAAATAATGTTCGAGACCACACCGGCTTATCTTACAGGCAAGGAAATGAACGAGCTTGTTGATTGGACAAATGATGCTTTTGAGAAGAATCGTTTTCACAACCTCCTAATAATCGCAAACTTCATCGTTGAGTTTTTGAAAATCCACCCATTCGAAGATGGTAATGGTCGTCTTTCTCGCGTCCTTACAAACTTATTGCTTTTGCAGTCGGGATATCAATTCATTCAGTATGTTTCTCACGAGCAAATAGTTGAACGCAGAAAAGATGAATATTATATCGCTCTACGAAAATCACAAGAGACTTTCAAGACTGATCACGACACAATCTCTCCTTGGTTGAATTTCTTTCTTTCGGCTGTTAGAGAACAAGCGACAAAGGCATTATCATATCTCGAAGAGGAAAAGGTGGAAGACACTCTTTCGCCAAAACAATTCGAGGTC
>JAPLZI010000001.1:0-568 GCA_026395095.1 Candidatus Tayloriibacteriota bacterium | reverse complement strand
GCTCCTGGCGAAATCGTAAAGGCAACAGACATTGCCCTCGGTACGGTTCGCCAAGCATTGGATCGTCTGGTTGAACTCGGAAAGGTCAAGCGTGTCGGGCGTGGCCGTGGTACGAGATATGTAAAAATATAAATTTTAACAGGAAATCGCTATGAAAAAACAAGAAGATAAAAAAGAGGAAAATATACATCAGGAAGGTAAACGATATTTGAAGAAATTCGAAATCGTTGAGACTGATGTCGAACTGCCTATTCAAGGTCAGGTTCGTGATCCGGAGGACTTATATAAATTTCTTAAAGACTTGGAGAATGAAAATGTTTCCAAGATTATTGGAATTTATCTTGATGACAAAAATTTATTTCTCGGTCATCAAGTCTTCCTCGGGTCATCTCCCAAGAATTTCGATACTCAAATGCTTTGGCATTACTTCTCTCTATTTTTGGCCAAGAAGTTTATTCTGCTCATGAACCATCCGGGTTCTATTGATCCGACTCCGGATGAAGCGGACCGAAAGCTTATAAGGTCATTACAAGCAGACTCGCAGGTTTTGTCATTCCATCCTAATTTT
>JAPLZI010000058.1:1255-13508 GCA_026395095.1 Candidatus Tayloriibacteriota bacterium | reverse complement strand
AGCCGTGTGCTCTTCCGATCTATCGAAGTAAAGAAAAAACTGAGTGAGAAAATAAAACAAAGAGAAGACTACCGTCCCGTCGCACCCGTTACTATTGAGGAAAAAGTCCATGAGTATTTCATCGGACCAGCTACTTCCCCATTTATGTTATATAAATATGACGTTATTCAGTCTGCACAAGAAAAAATAAGGGGTGGAGTCCATTATGACGGTAGTGCTAGAGTTCAGACCGTAAACAGAAAAACAAACCCATTCCTCTATGATTTAATTAAAAGGTTTGGAGATATGACTGGCATTTATGTACTATTAAACACATCCTTAAATCTAAAAGGAGATCCTATAGCAAATACCATTAAAGATACTTTGGAGATCTATAACAAAATTGAAGGGCCTAAGATCATGGTATACAACGGTAATATACAGTAGATATCGCCCCTATTTAAATCCGCATACGAAGATTTTTGGTCGGAGATATGAATTTACCGATGTTGTAAACTTCAAATTCAACGTCTCTATAATCTTGAATTTAGAATTCAGGATGATTTTTTCAAAAATTTCATGTTCACTTGTATAAATAACAATTTTACCTCCCTGATTTAATGTTTCTTGGCAATATTCTACAAAATATTGATACAAATTATTTAAGTCTTCATTCTTCGATATAACCATACCAAATGGTAGATCAGATGTAATCACGTCGAATTTACCTAAATCAGGTTTATCAAAAATATCCTCCTCTTTAAGTTGTATCTCCTCCATCAATCCTGCCTTCTTTATGTTTTGTATAGCCAGAGAGATATGTTTTTTATCATTATCAAAACCTACTAAGGTCTCTAACTTCGGATAACACTGGGCTGCCTCGATAAGCAAAGTTGCGCTTCCGGAGAATACATTTAAATAGGAATTTGCACTATCTAATCCACATAAAGAATTAACTGCAAACGCAATAGTCGGATCCATTGCACCGCTCATATTTTTGACCTTGTAATCCCTAACAGATAACGGCCTTGCAGTAATTTGAACGCCTACCTCCCAGATATCTTCCAACTTAATTATATGTATCTTTATGTCAGCTTCATCCTTTTCAATCAAATCATATGTATCTTTTACATATCGATTAATCTCACGAACTTCTTTAGAATCAGAACCTGCACACGTTATTTTATATGTCTCAAATGTGTCTCGGCCTTTATTATCGATTATTGTCTTGACGAGATCTCCTAAAATAGATTTATGGTTGGAAATATAAAGGGGATTATATTTAAGATCACGAACTATCATATATGCCCTAGCAACGCTTCTAAGGTGCTTTATAATACTAAGATCCTTAACATGACTAAGGTATAAAGAATCTCCCTCTTCACGAAGAACATGGAGATTAGCTTGTCTACTTATCTCATCTAAGACAATATCTCTTAGGCCGGTTATAAAAGCTAATTTAATCTCTGACTGATATTCGTTCATAAGTTTGATTTAATCTTATCTAACACATCATTAACCCTTATCCTATCCATACAAAACTCTTCACAACAGTCTATCTCTTCTTGTCTTGAATTATGCCTACAAAGCTTATGTCTATTACTATCGTATATAGGTACAGTACATCCTAACATATGTAAATAATCTGGCCGAATTGCTCCAAATATGATAAAAGATTGCTTACCGAGGCTCTGGGCAATTATTGTAGGAGCAGAATCATTACCAACGATAAACTTACAGTGCTTTATAAGTGACATCATTTCTTTGAATGAATAAGTTTTCTCTAAAATCACACACCTAGTCTTATACTCAGATTCTAACAATTTCGAAAGTTCAGCAAATCTCCTATATCCCCAATTTCTTTTCTTCTCCTCCCAAATACTAGTAAATGGAGCTATGAGTATATATTCTTCTTTAATAAGATTATCCCAATCGCCATTAATTACGGGAATTTCTTTATTGATTACCTCTCCAAAACCGATCGACTCCATATATCCTTGTATGTACGATTTCTTATTGTCGCTTAGCTCATAGATCAATCTGATTGATATATCACAATCAATTTCTCCAGAATTGATCTGGTTATATTTATAGATCTTGTCGTAAGAATTGAATATTGATTCCGCATATTCAACTTCCGTAGCCAGACAGACCTTATCGACATATTTAGATAAAAAACGCGCAATTGGTTCCGACATTATCACATCGCCAAGATGTCCGTTACGAATCAAGCAGACTGACTTAACCTTACCACTTTCTATCTTTCTTCTAAAATATTTTCTATACCAAAGAGTCATCGTGGTATCAAGCACTATCCTGTCTTCGGGTATTATCGTCCCCCAGAATGTCCTATGCTCACAAAACCACCTCTTATTTATCTCTTCAACATTGTCTTTAAAATCTTCAACATACTTTCTAATAGTTTGTATTCGCTCAAGCCAAGGTGAATCAGGAGCGGAAGTAGAATCATTTTCAAACGATGCCAGTTTCTCCCATTTCTTATATATCACATCTGCTTTGCCTCTAAATTCAAAATGCAATAACTTAGCCTCGTCTTTGGGGACTATAAATGGATTCCAATGATACTCACCAAAAAATTCTTTATTATTACCCGTCTCTACATAGTGTCCCCCGACCACGATTTCCATATTGTTATGATTCTTGACAAGAGCTTTTCTAAAATGACCATACTCCTGCCAATCCTTCTCTGGCCAAGGATAGTAATATTTCATCGTATCTATCGGATTTGACGGTGCGCATGTATAGTCAGCAAGCGTATAATCGAAAAGAGCATTTGCCCAGCCAATAGTCGCATAAGGAATTCCGTTAGTTTCTAGCCTGCCAACAAAATCGTGTATAGATTTATCCCTTATTGAAAGAAATTCATCTGCATCTAGAAAGATGAACCAATCTACCTTGTAATTTGAGTTAGCATAGTTGAGTAATTTGTTAGTAATCTTAGCATGATCAAAAACCGGATCCTTTACTTCCATCACAATGATCCTCGGATCATTTTTATATGAATCTAATATTTTGTCAGTGTTATCCACCGAACAATGATTGGCGATAAAGATATAATCGAAACCAAGATCGAGATGATATGAAATATTAAAATCAATGTATGACTCTTCGTCCCTGACAGACATAAGAATTGCAATGGTATTATTTGTTTTTATGTGTTTCATTGATATTCTCTAAATTTACCTTTGATTGATCACTCAAAATCTCATCTAGCGTATGCTTAAACTTATAAAACGCGGGGTGAGTAGGATATGTAGCGTGGAATACGGTTACACCTTCTAGACTTTCTATACCAGCATTCGAAGTTTCACTAATGAGCATGTACCTCGTCTTAGGCAATATAAATAGTTCACCGTTTACCGCATACTTCGTAAGTGCAACTGCTAATGCCCCCTGCTCATCGTGGTGGGTTTGTTCACTGACTTTTATATTCTTCTGCCACCATTCAAATTCCTCGAGTAAATCCCTAGAAATATCATAGCCTGCTTTTTGCAAAAAGAGGCCAGCGTTTACAAAAGGCGTATCCGGAGTTGCTTTTTTATGCATCGCACCATGCTGATATGGTTTACCTAGAAACTCATCCATAATAGCGAATCTAATTTTCTGATCCGACAAAATCGAATCAATCTCCTCTGGGTATTTCAATAAAAACACATCAGAATCTACGTAGATCTCATTTTGAGTAATATCCAATCTCGAAGAAGGACACCACTTTTGCCATGTTGCCTTAGATTTAATGCAAAACTTAGAATTATTACTTATTGGAAACTCTCTAACATCTACACCTGCACCGAGTTGCTCTGAGACAAAATCAGCATTATCAGTATAAATAATATACTGATGGCCACTTCCAAATTGCTTTTTGAATGAAAAAACACTGTATCGAAGCAGTTCTATATTATTCGATATGTGTTCTCCCCAAATTGACCACCGGAAAATCATATAAGGTTAATCTTTTTAAGAAAATTTCTTATAGTTTCAAGATAATTGAACATGAACAGGCTTCTACTATTAGATTCATACATGCTGTTCCTCTCCTCATTACCCAATCTAGCCGCCTTTAGGATTCCATCTGAAAAATCCTTTTGATTATATGGATTAACCCATATGCATTCATCTTTAGTAAAGATATCTTTTACACCATCGATGTTACTACCGATAATCACATATTCCATACCAGCAGAGAATAACTTGGCCTCAATCGCAGTATGTGGAATAGGGTCCATAGTAGACGGAACGCAAACAATATCGGTATTTTTTGTACGAAGTATGGTTTGCCATATCTCTGGATTAAAATCGTCTATTACAATAGTCCTTGGAATCTCCTTTTCATACTTTTTTAAACTTTGAAAATAATCATCCTCCCCAGAATTATTCGGGGCTTGTATTATCATATAATGGTCAGGAAGTAACGAAGCAATCTCCTTCCACGCTTCCAGCAACTCTTTTAAACCCTTAGCAATAGAGGCTCTGCCCCAACAAAAAATAATTTTGGATTTTTGGTCAAGGTTTATGCCGAACTTTTCTAGATCGGATATATCAAACTTTTTGTCAAGAACTTTTTTATAGCGACCAAAATATAGACCATTTATCAGATAATCATTTTCAGTAAAAGAAAGACCGTAGTCCTTTATTAGATGTTCCGAAAAGTTTCTACCGATTGCAAGAACAGATGCATTGGGGTCTTTTTGAATTGCTAGAAAAGCTTCCTTCTCAAGTTTCACTCTTTTTTGTCGCCATTCCTCATCTCCAAACTTATGGTTTAGACCGGCACTGCGAGGCATATAAAAACATCTCAGCTTCTTGCCAAATATTTGTTGTTTGAATTTATGAAAAAGCAAAAATGGTGTATCGTGTAACATTAAAATATTGTCATCTTCGTCTTTTAGAATTACATTTAAAGCTGTGGCCAAGGATGCGCATGCATACTCCCACTGAGGAAAACTCTGCCACATATCAAATTCGCTAAAACCGGCGGAACCATTACAAAGAGGAATAAGATGGCCGCCAGTCTTTTTGACAAGTGCGATACTATTATTCAGGCGTTCATGATTGAATGCTTTTCCATCTGGATCCGCAGAAATATAAGCCAAACTAATTTTGATCTTTTCAGAATCCGCCAACTTATTTAAGGAAGAAATGGTATCTTGCATGGTTGTGCCAATACCGCAGTAGTAAGTACTGATACCGTCATATGATGCAATAATTAAGTGTTTTCCCATATTATTCCGTGATAGTGATACTATCTCCAACATTTACCCTCAAAATATCTCCAGCCGACGCAAGATTAGCAGCAATTTCGAGAGTATCATTACTTCCCCTGTAACATAGCAGTTCTCCGCTTGCGACCTCACTGAACATCTTAGAAATTTTTATTGAATGGGTCGTATCATTAATATTTACCTTTAAAAAATCCTTCTCATTGAAATGATTGCTTAAAGAAATATTGGTCTTTATATTTCCAAACCCATCAATATAAGTAATCACGGGCAAACCACTATCAAGAACCGGGATAAGAACGAGTTTATCTCTTTCTATTGGTTTGACTATATCAAAGTTGCCCTTAGCAATTTCTATAGCGGCCGGCGTAAATAAATCTCTGCCATGAAAAGTAGTCGACTTCACAGGTCTGAATTCTTCTTTAATCTCATATGTTTTACAGGAGGAGCTAAGTTCCTTTATAATATAATGGAATAATCCATTGTTTGGTCCGACAAATTTGTACCTCCCCGTATCTATAATAATTGGTTCGCGCTTGGTCCCGACTCCAGGATCAATCACACAGATGAAAATAGTTTGATCAGGAAAATATTCATAAACCTTGTTTATCACAAAAGCGCCACTCAATACTGAAAATTGTTTAATGCTGTGATCAATGTCAACAATCTGCGCACCGAGAAATTCTCTCAGGATTAAGGCCTTCATTGATGCGATGGAATAATCAAAACCAAAATCTGTTATTATTGCGAAAACTGGATTACTAGATTTAGTTATTTGTAGTTCTTTGAACATATATTCTATAAACATGAACATACTATCATGATTTTGCCTAGTTTTCCAATGCTGAAAATTCGGTGACTATAATTTTCAATTTCGGACAATTACTTATGCTTACTCACCCAAATGCGCTTGGTCGTTCCATGTCGAGAGTATCCAGAAACGACCGAAACGCTCCTCGCTGTCATATTTAAAGACTGATAAACCAGTATTCCCGATCTCCATAACCGACATGAATCGCCTGCACTCGCGCCCGTCTAGCTCCTGCCCGATGACGACGAGAGCGGCTATGACTTTTAGAAATATTCCGTGTGTCACCGCCAATATCGTTTCTTCAGACCTTGAAGCCAGATATTCCAGTGCCTTTTGCGCCCGTATTTTCAAATCCTCGAAATTCTCTTCGTCGGAATGTCTGAAGCCTGGTATGTGGAAGTTGTCCCATACGGACCGCCATATTTTTTGCTGGTCCGGCGACTCTATGACCTGTCCGAAGGCTGCGGACGGTTTGCGGCGCTCGGCGAACAAATCCGACGATTCAGTTGCTATTCCTAGAGATGAGGCAATTATCCGTCCGGTTTCGTTTGATCTCTCGAGTGGGCTAGTTATAACCGCCTTCACGGAGAGTCCGGCGCATCTCTTTGCCAAAAACTCCGCTTGCTTCCGGCCGTTATCGCTCAGTGGAGAATGATCCATGTTGCCCGTTTCGCTTATATTCCCCTCGCTCTCGCCGTGGCGTATTAAATAAATGGTTTTCTTCATGTTTGTAATTATCAGATCAACGGCTCATCGTGTTGAGCCGTTAGAACCCTTTAATAAATATTTCTTTTCAATAAAGTCTGCTAGCTTATGAACAGAGTCCTTAATTTCTTTGGGATCATTGATTCCCGAAGAGATAACATGTGTCAGCCACCACTTGGGAAATTCATCGGTAATGAATTCTTTTCTGATGCTTCCAAAATCAAGCCAACCAAGCCAAAGAACCCTATCAAAGAAAGTTTCGGCAATAAAATAGTGTTTTTTAGCCTCCTTCGTGGATGATTCATCCCGTTTCAGGAATGACTTGTAATCTTTTAGTACTCCGGATATCCATTTTTTGAACGGTTGCTGAGCTTTTTCCATATCCGCAAGCATCACTTGATGTTCATCCCAAGACATCTCCCTATCACCCACACGTACGCGAGGCATACCATCTTTACCTTTCTCACTCTTTTTATTCTTCGGATACTTCTTTTCATATTCTAGTGATTTCTCTACCGGAGATACCCCACCCAGTCTCTCATGTGGAAAGTAATTCCACGCATCAGTCACTAATTCGAGAATATTGCTTAATTCCGAAACGTCTCCTCCACGATCAAACATAGCTACCACTTTCATCATATCATCATTATCTTCCTCATCGAAAATAGCATCTTTGACATGCTGTAAAGAGAAATCACTCTTCGTTTCCTTCAGCATGTCTACGAGTTACCGCTCGATTTCCTTTCGACGAGTGAGAATTTGTTGTTTCGATTCAATTTCCATAATATATGGTCATTATATTAGTCTTAATCTCAGCGCCATCCAGTCACTCCAATCTCCTTTTTCGCATTTATCCCAATCATACTTACTTTTATCATTGAATAGCCAAGAACCACTACGCTCAATGACAATTCCACCAAACAAATTATTGTTTCCAGACTTTTTGATATATTTCTGTAACGCTTCAGCCTTTGCTTTCGTGTAACTTAAGCCGTCGCGATCATTCGTCTCTTTGACCTCCAATATGGCAATCCGTCCATCTTTGAATCTCACAAGGTAATCAGGATAAAAAGTGTAAATGGTATTTTGATACTCGTATTTTATCCCGAAATAATCAAGCTTGTTCTCGCCATTCTTCCACCACCAATCCATTTTCAATGAATTATCATCTATGAATGTCTCAAACTTTCTTTCAGGAGCCGAACGGTCAATATTTAAGTAGCATGGATCATAGGCATATCTGCCGACTTTTACGATCTCGTCTGCATACTCGTTATAAAATAATTCCGGTCGAAGCTCGAATGGATAGATCTGTTCACTTTCTTCGACGCGTTCCTTGATTTCCTGTTCTTTAACAGAAACATAGGTATCAACAGCTGATGATAGAATCTTCTGGAAATGAACAAGATTTTTATTATGCATGAAAATCCTTTGCGACATGAACATATCGTCCTCGCCCCATTCTTCCGAGCCTAAAACTGCTTTGAACCAAATATATATTGCGGCTTTAACTGATGGCACTGAACGCTTCACATTCTTGAAAGGCCCGAGATTATTCTTGATAGTCTGCTCGAAAAACAACATGAGTTCATCAGCTGCGACTTGGAGTTTAGCCAGCGCATCTGTATCAAGTCTTCCTTCTAATTCGTCGAAGTCTTTAACATCAACATGCGTATCAGCAATGATTTCTTGTAGATATTTTCTGACACTTAGATCAACTCCTTTTGATTCAACAGCATTGGTATTTTCAATAGGCTTTCGCTTACGCGATGTTCCGAAATAGTCATCGGCAGCCTTCTCAAATACTTTATGAAAGCTAGATGTCACATCGCCGTAATCAGCACGAGCCTTATAGTAAGACTCAAATTTGATTGACTTGTATCCTTTAATTCTCTCTGCTCGAAGATGTTTAATAATATTCGGATTGTATTCCTCTTTCTTAACAGCAATGGATTGTAGATTTGTGTAGATATAGCCACGATTAAGAATTTCATTGACATAATGATGTTGTTCCGGCATACGCAGTATGCGTCCAACTGTTTGAATTTCAAAAACAATGTTATGTGTCTCACGGAATTTAACCAAGATATGGGCACGAGGACAATCCCAACCTGTATCTATGGCCTGTTTGAATATTAGAAACTCTATCTCGTTGTCTGGTTCAGCTATCCAATCGATAAGCTCGGATTTCTGTTCGGCCAACCATACAGCAAGTTTTCCGTTACCATGACCATCCTTTCGTTCAACAATATTCTTATTAGCCAAAAATTTCTTCACTGCTTCGATCTTCTGTTCACCGGCTTCAGCTGTTGGGATCTGAGCCAACACCAACGGATTTATATCTGAACCCTCTTTCGCAAAAGCCTTTTTTAATTCCAAACGCTTTCGATATGCCGCTTCTAGAACAGCCGCCTGTGAATCATCTTCGGATTGAGCAATCTTTTCAATATCTTCGTTGATAATTATCTCTTTCTTGATCATGCCCTCGTCGATAACATCTTTTGGGTCAACGATAACATAACCCGCTCCGCCTTTGGCCAATTCCTGAGTAAAACTGAGTTCTTGTTGAGGTCGCTTCGGCGTGGCACTCATCTCCATGACAATATCAGCACTAATAATATCGCGTAGCTCATTGGCACGCCTAGTATCCGCACTTACGTGGCTTTCATCGATGATAAGAATAATTTTTCGCTGTTCTCGGGTTTTCTCTAACACTTCACGGAAATTTATCTTTTCACCATCTTTCATCACAATATTTGTCCAATCTTCATTTGTCTTATCCTTGGCGCGAAGTTTTTCCCAATTAGCGACAACGACTTCATTCTGGACTATGCGTTCTCGACCGCCACTAAACTCAGTTTCAACTGATACGACGCGAGGAAAACCAGAGAATATTTTTTCCAAACTATGTTTGCTTTGCAAATGAAGTTCGCCTTTACCGATACTCATCCAAATAAAACAAAAGTCTTCTTTGGGAAGTTCCTTAATAAGTCCCTCTATGAATTTGGCCATCATCACAGTCTTGCCAGAACCTGTTGGAGCCTGAAATATGCAAACTTCTCCGGGGCCATCATAATCAAGAAGCTTTACAGCCGTCTCAACCAGCTGATTAACCGCTTTTTCTTGATATGGTTTGAGATCAATATTCATAAATTTGTTTGTAAACTTCCAGAATTTTTTGTGGGATAGGTTCTACTGTTACACCGTCCCATGACTTGAATTCCTTATTTTCAAAACCACCTTGATCAAGAGTAAAACAATACAGTATTTTTTCGCTAGCCATATCGGCAAGTTCTTTCATAAGAATTGGTAACGATGCCCTCTCCAAGGAATAATACACCGCCATCACTTTTTCATTGTGCTTAAAGATACGGTAGTTAACACCCTTCTTCACTTCCTCGAACACCCCTTCGCGCAAGCACAACATTTCTGTGCATTCGTTGGTTATGCGTGATTTGAAATCGTCACCGTTGTTGTACTTTTTGACAAACTTTGTCTTGAAATATTTGAGAGATCCCCCAAGCCCATCTGTAGCTTCTCCTTTGGGATTTTTATAACCTTCAATTACTTTCTGAATTCGCGGATAAGTAATATATTGGCATATACCATGCGCCTGTATCTCATTTTCACTCAATCCCTTGTCTCTAAGCTCTCTTTCTTTGCCATTCAGTTCGTTGTTCGTACATAATATGAAAGAGCGACGACCTGCATCCTCTTTATTCATCTTCAAGACAGCATGACCTGTGGTGCCTGAACCAGCAAAAAAATCAAGTATCGTCGCATCTTTATTATCAACCAAGTTTCCTATTTCAAATATTTTTTGCAAAAATGCCAATGGCTTTTTACCATTTCTAAATTCAATACCTCCTTCATATCCGACACTATTAAACTCCTCCTCAAAATCCATGTAGTTTGGATATGGTACCTCTTTCACATCCAATCGATCGACGGGAATCCCTTGAAAGTAGCTACCGTTAATCTGTTTATCACTTTCTGGAGTAACAAAATACCTACAACCACGATCATCGCCACCAATATCCGGAGCTTTATAGAGGTACGCATTCTGGTCTTTTGCTAATGGTTCTATATAGCGCATATAAAAACGCCCGCTACTGTTGCCTTCCTTGATCGATCCACGAATATTTATTTTCTTGAGCAGATTTTCACTAGACTCTTTTTTTGTGATTTCATATTGACCAGGCTTAAAAACTTGAACGATTTTATTTCCAAACTTTACTTCTTTCGGTTTTGAAATCAATTCTCTGACTTCATACACATATTCCTCATTTGAAGTATTATCTCTTTTGCGTTTAAGAGGCTTAAACTCTGATGACTTTCTATATAGCAAAAGATATTCGACAACTTCATGGAAATCTTTATCTCCTTTTAGAATACGGTCTTCATGCCTTACTTTGACTGTAAAATTAACCATGTAATTAGCATCACCAAAAATCTCATCACAGAGAATTTTAAGGTGAGCAAACTCTTCTTCATTGATCGAGATGAAGATTGCTCCATTTTCTTTAAGTAGATTGCTTGCGAGACGCAAGCGTTTGTTCATAAATGACAACCATTTGCTATGACGATAGACATCCTGTTTATCGATATAACTATCGTTGTACTTAAAGTCTTTATTTTCAGTATTATATGGCGGATCAATATATATCAAATCAATTTTTCCTTGGTGCGTGAAATTTAGAACTGATAAAGCGTGATAATTGTCTCCTTCAATAAGAAAATTGACCGGCTTGGATGGATCATTATCGACAATCTCTTTACTTTTTATCTCCTTCAAAACCGGCAAGGCATTTTCTGCGTCTTTTTCAAACTGCTCCTTGACCTTTTCTTCATCCCAAATAAGCCCGTATTTCTTACGGGATTCTAGTTTTTCGACTATCTTTATTAGCTCGGCTTTGTCTAGTTTTGAATAATCTTTTTCTGCCATATAAGTTGAATCATAACATTGATTTTTCAATCTTTGAAGTTGCCTACGACTACAATATTTTACCTGCTAATACCAACGGTTTTTCAACTTGTCTTTTATATCTCTGGTGGGCATGATACCTCTTCATCAGATCAGACTTCTCTTCCAAATTTTGTGAATTTTTAATTGCATTTTTTATCTTATCGGTATGTGATCGTGCTCTCCAGCCCAAGGATAACTTATTCCTTCCAAGCTTTATTCCAAGATGTTCTGCGCCATCAGCAAACTTTTTAATCACCGTTTTGCCGTCACGATGAACTGGTAACTTTTGATTCTTATCTTTTTCTTCCATGATCTTTATAGCAAATTGTTTAGTGTCTTCAATAAGCGTGTCGTCAACCCTACTAGCTGTGATACCAATGTCATCGACATAGATAGCAATCCTTGGGTCATGTCCATTAAGTTTTTGCTTTATTTTCCAATCTAAATGCTGAAAAGTATCAAGGTTGCACCAAAGAGCAAGACGAGACGAAGTAGCAAAGCCTCTTGCAAGGATTTTTTCTGATGAATTAGACCCTTTTGCTCCGCGAGGAA
>JAPLZI010000058.1:0-1191 GCA_026395095.1 Candidatus Tayloriibacteriota bacterium | reverse complement strand
TATTCTTGATGCCCGCACGCTACATCCGCATTTCTCATAGAACAGATAGAACACACGTCGCTCACTGATCTGCTCAAAAAAACTTTTAATATCGAGCTTCAAAAGCGTTCTCCCGCGTTTCTTGCCGAGTAATCGACGATCTGCTTGAATATTATTTCTCTCCGAAATCCCTCCAAAGATAAAATTTGGAACCATACTATCATATGGCTTCAATACCTTCTCATTTATAAGCTTGAGAATCTTTCGTAGTCCTGGGGATTTTGCAGCACTACGAACATATTTACCCACCTCCGGCTTTGACCTTTTGCTATCATACCAATAACTATCAAAATTTTTTATAACATCATTGATGGTTATCAAAGCATCTTTGTATGAAAATTTATCTGAAGTTAAACGCTTGATAATATCATTCTTGCTTTGTAAAAATATTTTTGGGTAGCGTTGCATATAAAATCTAATGGCTTAGCTTCGTTGCCTTCTTCTCAATCAGATATTTCTGTAGCTTTTGTCCAACCTCGATAAGAGATCTTTCAACGCTAGATAACTTCTTGAGATTTATGTCTTTTTCAATTAGAGCAAACGGTGTGATTGAACTCGGGTTGACTTCAAGCTTCTCTGCCAACTTTTGAATGAAGCCACGCGATACTTGTTTTTTACCAGTCTCAATCAAGGTAACAAGCACAGTGGAAACGCCCAAGACTCTAGCTAGATCTTCCTGGGTTAAATTGGCTTTCGCTCTAATTTGTTTGAGTAAATCTGGAAATGTGTGCATAACGGTTAAAGGACGGCTATTCCAAGATTGCGACGATGATACTGATTATCCAGATAATAATCCGGAGAATCAGCAAAATACGCTGCTTCATGGCTTGCCGTCCTTACAGACGAAACACTCAAGGCGTGGCTGTAATGTCGAGAATATTTTTTCATGGTCATGTTGGTCTATAAGTTATGGATCCAATTCTGATAATGAGGGTTACTCTCGAATCGTATGGTCATCTGTTCCGGAGGTAGTGTTTCGATGGAACTCAAGGACCATACGGTCTTTAAGTAACCCCTGCCTAATACATAACTCTTAATCACATACCTATACCGTCCATACTCTACTACGCCATCACATATACATATCTTGAGTCTGACGGCTTCCGTCTATTTCATGATATGAACATATTGTGGCGTGCGGGCGAACAAGAT
>JAPLZI010000023.1 GCA_026395095.1 Candidatus Tayloriibacteriota bacterium | reverse complement strand
CGGCACCGACGGTTCCATGGGTATCTCCTACGGTAACCTTGTCGCTGTTGCATTCCAGGCTATTAAGGAGCTTAACCAGAAGGTTACTGACCTCCAGTCTCAAATGAAGAACTTTGTGTTTGATAAACTGACGGCGAAGATCGCCTATGTGGATGAGGCGAATATAAAGAAACTTACTGTTACGGACACTTCATTTGAAGGAAGGGTGATGTTCAACGACAAATCAAGTTTATGTGTTGACAATGTTTGTCTGACGAAGGACCAATTGAAACAGATGATTTTGGAGAGGGGAGCTACGACCTACGGCAGTGCTGCGGATCAGATGAAGGGAATCAATCCTCTTGATGTACCGACTACTCCAGTAGTAGATACCACTCCGGTCACCACTACCGCCACGACAACTCCAGTTGAGACGGCTACTTCTACTGCTCCTGTTGTTTCCACCACTCCAATAGTTGAAACCATAGTGGCCACTACTACTCCAATAATCACTCCAACTCCAGTGGAGGCAACCACAACACCCATAACAATATCAGTGCCAGAGACACCGGTTGTAACTCCTACATCTGCTAGTACGACTGAAACTACGATCTAGATTTTCCAGACAGGGAAGTACATCATGATCATGCTGATAATAACCAGAACGCCGACAACGATCATGCCGATGCCAGCAGCCTTGCGTGTTTTTTCATGAAATAACATAGTGATTGTAGTATACTGATTCTCACAATGAGTCGCAACCGTTCTCATCCCCATGCCATATTATCTTCTCCAATCACGCTTATTCTGGCCCTGATAGTCCTGATATTTCTCGCACGGGCAACGGCAAAAATATACACAAAGGCGTCTGATGGCGCTATCCGGCTCGATACTGCCCGATCTGACCTCGCCAGAATGGAGAACAAACAAGCCGATTTGCAGAATCGGATCCAAAGCCTTTCAACCACAGAGGGTATCGAGGCTTCTATTCGCGAAAAATATCATGCTATTGAACCGGGGGAGCTGGTTGCCGTGATAGTAAATACCGATACAGCGACGAAAACAAACCCAATAGAGAGCAGACCCGATGATTCAGCCGGATTGAGCTGGTGGCAACAATTCTTGCGGGTCATCGGCCTCTAGCGTAATATTCTGGAGGTACAGTTCAAAAAAAATAGTTCGGAAAAGCGGGTGTAGTTTAGTGGTAGAATGGCTGCTTCCCAAGCAGCAGGTCGGGGTTCGATTCCCCGTACCCGCACAAAAAGAGTTATATTACCCTATACCTTGTCGCTCTACCAGAGCCGATACGCTCGATCATTTTTAGCTTCAACAGTTTTGTCAATGCCTGATTGACGGTCGGGCGTAACACTTTTGTTGAATTGCTGATTTCCGCTGGTATCGAGTCACGGACTTTTTGCATGTATTTCCATACGATCTCCTGCTGTGGTGACAAGAGTTTTTCTGTCTGTGCACGCGAAAGCAGGTCAACTGCACGTTTCGACTGATCCAAAACGATTCGGAGAAAAAATGCCAACCATGATGCAATATTTTCATTTTCCGTACTAAATGTTTTCTGACTTTGTCTCAAAGCTATATAATATTCAGGTTTGTTATCTTCTATTATTTTCTCATGTGAGATGTAGGGCATATATACAAAACCTTGTTGCAACATAAGCAAATTGGTCAAGATGCGTGAAAGACGCCCATTACCATCAGTAAATGGATGTATTTTCAAGAATTCAATAAGAAAGTTCCCTATAATGAGAAGTGGGTGAAGTTTTTTTTCGATCAAGGCGGTTTGTGTCCATTCAACAATTTCCTGCATTTCCTTGGGGGTATGATATGCTAGTGTTGGATTGAAAACTATCTCGACTGGAATGCCTTCCGCATCTACCATAGCAACCTGATTTTCCTTCTTTTTGTACTCACCTCTATGCTCCTTGTCCTTCTCGACGAATTTCAATAGTTCGCGATGAAAGAATTTAATCGTGCTTTCAGAAAAAGGAATCGAAGAGTACGAATCAAACACATTGGTCAGCAATTCGTAATATCCAGCAACTTCTTGTTGGTCTCGGTTCTTGAATTTCTCAATAGACATCCCCCGTAAAAGCTTCTCAACCTGATCATCAGAAAGTTTTGATCCTTCTATACGAGTCGAAGCTCCAGTTGAGGTTATGAGCACTGACTTTTTGAGTCGCGTCAAAACCTCGCGGTCGAGTTCCGCACCAAGAACCCATTTGGATTTGAGAGCATCTATCTCACGGATCTTTTGCAAGATGTCTTCGGATAGGTTCTCTACTCTTTTTTGGTATTTATTGGTCATATTATCTAATATACCCTATATATGAGATTATATACGATTGTATACGATTATATCCGAAAAGTCAACTAGAATTATTTCACTGCCGGTAGTGTAAAACTGAACGTCGAGCCCCTATTCTCGCCATCCGACTCGACTATGAGCTTGCCGTGGTGTCGTGACATTATTCCTCGCGATATATAAAGCCCTATGCCCATACCTTCGGTATCAGTAGCGCGCGCCCTCTCGCCGCGATAGAGCTTCGTGGCTATGAGCGATATTTCGTTTTTCGGGATGCCTATTCCCGTATCACTGACCGAGCAGATGGCATCATTGCCGCTTACGGTGACTTTTACGGTGTCCGCCCTGACCGGTATAATTGATCCCGTTTTCGATCAGAGTCTGAAAAACGAACTTTAGCCGTGAGGCGTCGAATAATGCGTGAACATCTGGGGAAATCTCCCTTATTACCTGTATTTTCTTTGCATTAGCGTGATCAGCCGAACTTACGATCATCTCTTCGGCAAAGCTCGACAGATTGGCGCGTTCGATCCGATATTTGTAGACATCGTCTTTAGGTTCGGAAGCTGTCACAAGGAGATCCGTGAGCTCTACAAGCTTCGAGTTCGCATTTTCGATGTATCCTAAGCTTTCATTCCGGTCAGCTTCGGTTGCGGCCTTTCTAAGATTCTCCGTCGCCCATTTGATGTGGGTTAGCGGAGTCCGGAATTTGTGCGTGACTGTGGTTATGAATTCATATTTCAGGATCTCGCCTTCATGTAGCTGTCTCCGGATAAGAACGCCTATTCCGACTATTATCATAGAAAGGACGAGCGGCATCGCCCATACAGGGAAATTTGGATAGGTTGAACCCAACCAATCATTGGCCGAGTCAAAAAAGCTTATTAAAAGTCCGACGCCGATAATCGCGACGATATAGGACAGTATTTTTACCGCCTTGTGCATTTATTTCAAGCCGAGAGTGGCTCGAATCTTTGCCTCGTCGAAACCCACTACGACAGTCCCGTTTATATCTATCACTGGAACTCCCATTTGGCCTGTTTTGTCTATCATCTCCTTGCGCTTTTCTAGATCTGTTGCCACGTTGAAATCTTTGTATTCGAAGCTATTTGCCTTAAAGAAACTCTTCGCCATATTGCAATAAACACAAGTTGGGGTCGAGTAAACGATGATATTCTGCATATATTTTTGGTTTTAGGCGGTTGATTATTTATTCACGCCCTGTTAAGAATGTATGATAGCATATGGTATAATATTTTCCAGTCCATGGAATATCTTCATTTCTTTTCGTCATTAACTGACACATTAGTTTCATTTGCCGTAGGCGGTGGCTATATTGCTTTGTTCATTATCCTTCTGTTTGAGGGATTTCCTTTGGTTGGGATAGCGATTCCAGGGCATGTAGCGGTAATTTCAGCAGGTTTCCTTGTTTCAACAGGTGTTTTGAACTTTTTCTGGGTTTTTATTATTGCGTTAGTTGGGGCAGTTCTCGGTGACTACATAAGCTTTCTCTTGGGTAGAAAATTTGGCTGGCCACTCATAGAACGACTCCGCCCATTTTTTTTTATTTCTGAATCTGTCATCACGAAAGCCAGGACATTCCTTAGTGCCCATACCGGTAAGGCCTTGTTTTTCGGCCGTTTCAATCCTGTAACTCGGGGATTGATGCCTTTTTTCGTTGGTGCCAACAGAATGTCGGCCAAGCCTTTCTGGATATGGAATACAATCGGCGCTGTAGTTTGGGTTTTGAGTTCGGTTATCATCGGTTATGCTCTAGGTTTGGGTTATCATGCGGCGTCAGGCTGGACCAGCCGCGCGCTCATCATCGCTATCATCGCCGCCATTCTTATCGTTTGGGGTTATAGATTCGTAAATGTCCGTTTCCATATATTCAGGCGTTATGAGCTCTTTGTGCTTGGTTTAAATCTAGCCTCGCTTTTCATGATGTTCCGTATGTTTGAGGACGCCTTTTCGGCGGAACCATTCATGGCCGCTTTTGATCTCTATGTGAATATTACGATGAACAATTTTATTGCTGGCAGTTTCGGGCACATCTCAGTCCTAATAGCTTCGTGGATAAGTGCCCTGGGTGGTACGAAAATGATCATCATATTTACGATCATAGGCGGAATCGTCCTAGCCACGCACAAGAAGTGGCGGTCTGTCGCGATATTACTCTTATCGATGGGCTCTTCTGTTTTTCTGGTCGGCTGGATCAAGTACATTATTTTACGCATCCGTCCAGAGAATTTTGTCACTATCCAAGCACCGCCCTTGATCGATGTCTTCTTCGATCACGCTTCGAATTTTTTGGAGCCAAGTTTTCCATCTGGCCATGCAGCACTCGCCGCGGCGTTTTTCGTAGTTGTCACCTATCTGGCTGTTCCGAAGATCAAATCATGGGTAAATAGGGAACTGCTCATAGTAGTCACAGTCCTGCTGACCATCGCTATAGGCATCTCTAGGATCGTCATAAGCGCGCATTGGGCGACTGATGTGGTCGCCGGCTGGTCTCTCGGTATATTCTGTGCCACGGCGTCGATACTTTTTATCCGATATGTTGGGACTCTTATTGCCGGTAAAATTCAGCAATAAAAGCGAAATAAACTACTGCCAACTTTTTGTTAGTCTTGATGTTCTTTGGTGTTTGTTTTGTAATTTTAGGGAAAATTACATCACGGCAGGGAAGTACCATTCCTAGGCCTTCTTTGGAAAGTTTTTTTGACACAAGGCCAATGGGGTGTCCTAGATACCAAATTGCCTATCTTAGTTGTATAATTTTGGCTTGCGGGAGCTAATCAACCCGCTCTTATTAAAATGGCAAACGCACCAGTTCCTCCGGCCCCAAAGCCGACACCAGTTCCTCCGCAGCAGTAAGAGCGGAGAATCTCTAAGAAAGGCCCCTTTAGGGGGCTTTTTCTTTCTATTTGCTCATGTATTGGTTGATTCAGTTGAAAAGGGAACAAGTAAGAATTATGAACGTCACAAACGCCCAGCCTTACCAGTATGTCGATCCTTCAAAAATTTTCATTTACAGTGTGGTTGACATGTGTTCTCATTCACAAATTTCATCAGAAATTTCTGCTACTGTCTATAAAAATTTTTAGTGAATGGAGAAGGGTGCCGCCGCTTATTTGTTGTGATAATTATTACTTTGTGGTTTTCTTCTCGAAAATCGCACTACCTGCATAAGTTGCTCCTGCACCAAGCTCTTCTTCAATCCGGAGCAGTTGATTGTATTTTGCCACACGGTCGGTACGCGACAAGGAACCTGTTTTCAGGAGCCCCACGCCAGTTCCAACAGCAAAATCAGCAATAGTAGTATCCTCGGTTTCTCCTGACCGGTGCGAGATGATTGCAGAATATCCTGCCTTCCTCGCCAAATTTATGGCATCAATCGCTTCCGTAACAGTACCGATCTGGTTCATTTTGATCAAAATAGAATTTCCTGCGTGTTTCTCTATGCCGATGCCAAGCCTCTCGATATTCGTCACAAATAGATCATCGCCGACAAGCTCCAACTTTGATCCCAGATTAGTCGTAAGCGCCACCCAACCGTCCCAATCATCCTCCGCGAGTCCATCTTCAATGGAGACAATAGGGTACTTGCTGACAAGGTTCTCGTACCAATAAATCATTTCCTTTGTCGAGAGTTTTTTGTTTTCGCGGGAAAGTTCATAACAGCCATTCTTATAAAACTCAGTTGCTGCACAATCGATAGCCAGAGAAATCTGTTTTCCGGCTTTATATCCAGCCTTGTCGATAGCCTCGAGCATGATTTCGATGGGCGCTTCATTGGTGGACAAGGATGGAGCAAAGCCTCCCTCATCGCCGACTAGTGTTCCGAGCTTTTTATCATGAAGTATCTTCTTCAGAGACTCAAAAGTTTCTGCTCCGGCTCGCAAGGCTTCGCTGAAGGTTTTAAAACCGTGCGGGACGATCATGTATTCCTGCAAATCGGATGAGCCCTCTGCGTGTTTTCCGCCATTCATGATGTTCATAAATGGTACTGGCAACGTCAGTTTGGGTTTGTTTTCTGTGAGATCATTGAAATACATGAATAGAGGCTGGTTTTTTTCATGCGCGGCTACACGCGAGAATGCCATCGAAACCCCTAGTATTGCATTTGCTCCCAACTTGCTTTTGTTGGATGTGCCGTCCAGCTCGAGCAATCTATTGTCGAGTGACTTCTGATCGAACTCTTTGCCATGAATGCTGTTGGAAATCAGTTCGTTCACATTTGCGACTGCATTCTTGACCCCCTTGCCTCCATATCGCGAATTTCCATCTCGAAGTTCGATAGCCTCATGGCTTCCCGTCGAAGCTCCTGAAGGCACTGCGGCTCGCCCGAATAGGCCGTTTTCTAGGATTACATCTACTTCTACAGTAGGGTCGCCCCTCGAATCTAGGATTTCCCTTGCTTTAGCTGATTTTATTTTTGTCATGAGTATATTATACTCACAAGCGAGGAATAATGAAAACTCATTATGAATAAAAAAGAAACGTCCTGGAATGGGGTGGCAGACTGGTATGACGAGCTCCTAGAGAGCTCGGGTGACTCCTTTCAGGCCAAGGTTATTTTACCGAACCTTTTGCGGGTGCTTGATATAAAGCCGGGAATTAAGCCGCCGCTGAAAATTCTTGATGTCGCCTGCGGCCAGGGCTATTTTTCGCGGGCACTCGAAGCGGCCGGAGCCGATGTAACTGGTGCAGATGTGTCCAACGAACTGATTGAAATCGCAAAGGAACGAGCAATTGCAGATGGACGAGCGAACAGAGTCGATTTTCATGTTGCCTCGGCGGACGCCCTTACTTTTGCGGAGTCTGGAACTTTTGATGCCGCAATCATAATTCTTTCACTGCAGAACATAGAAAATCTATCTGGCACGAT
>JAPLZI010000018.1 GCA_026395095.1 Candidatus Tayloriibacteriota bacterium | reverse complement strand
CCACGCATTCGATGTGACGAACCCCATTCTCCCGCCTTCTTTGATAAAATGGGCTGTGTGGAAGAAAAGGTACGCGTAGATATCCGCCTTCCCGGATAACTTGATATCCTCTCCGACAGTCGCATCTTGTTTCCATTCCTGATGCAGAATTATTTCAAGCTTTCTTTTGTAACCCTTTACACGTTTTTCAATCAACTCCTGCCGTATGTATGGGAAATTGCCCACCGCCGCGTCAAATACCGGCATAGTTTCCTGAATCTTTTCAAACGTTGAATCGACACCTGCCTTCTGAGGGGGGAACTCAAAAGTTTCTCCCAACTTTACATCAAAAAAGTCGGAACATTTAACACGGGGAAAGTTTGCGTAATCCGACAGATCTTGTCTGAACAAATTGATAGTGGCAAGCTCTGCCGGAAAATGAGCAATATCCACACCCCAGAGGCGGGTAAGTAGTTTTTTATGCTCACGAAAACCCAAGTGTTTCAGCCGGTCATAAGCGCGTGTAAGAAATGTCCCGGTACCGCATGTCGGGTCCAGAACTGTATCGTGATTCGTTTGAATACAGAAAGCATTGATCAAATCCACAAGATTTTCTTGTGTGAAATACTGTCCGAGCGAATGCCGTTCTTCATGGGGTATGAGCTTTTC
The DNA here is from genome assembly GCA_026395095.1 of Candidatus Tayloriibacteriota bacterium. GTDB lineage: Bacteria > Patescibacteriota > Minisyncoccia > Phycocordibacterales > PALSA-1337 > C7867-002. The sequence continues at coordinate 1,195 of JAPLZI010000018.1, read as the reverse complement.
AAAAACAGACCCAATGACGTCCTGAGGCATGTAAGAGAAATTATACTTATCCAGGTCTTGTAGTAATGCGTCAATTTCCTGAATGGCCAATTGGGGCAAGGAAACTTTATCCGTAATATCCTGCTCGAAGACTGCATGCCAGTCAATACGACTAGCTTGTTCAAAAGCAAGGTAAATAGACCGCTGAGCCGATTCGGGAGAAAGAGTGGATATGGTGAGTTGTGGAAGTGAACTCCATTGACGCCTTAATGTCTGATAGAGCAGAATTCTGGCAAGCAACCGATATACGATTTGACGTGATACTGATTCATAAAAGTGTTCGTCCCCATACGATGCGATCCCCTGCTTTGCCGCCCAATCAAAAATTAATTTTTTAAAAGCCGATTCGCTTCCGCATTTATGAACAAGAGAATCCTTAACGTTGGAAGAAATTTTTTCAGCAGCGGAATGCAAACGGTTGACGAAAAATGTAGCATCAACATCTCTGGCATATAAATGACCATCACGATAAAGAGTCGCTATGTCTTCAAGTATCTGTTTCGTTCGTTCTTTCAGTTGAATTCTGTTAGACTCAATTAACGCATCGTCTGGATTATTAATTTGATACAATATTTGATACTCATGTATTCTGTTTTGATGAGAAACATTCTCGCCCGCTCCTGGTGTGCTCCAAATAACAGTATCGCGCATATTCCATGTAACAAAATACTTTGCATGTATCGCACTTGATTTTTCTATGGCATTTTCTAACAACTCTTGATCATCTACAGGTGTAACGGGTGTTTTTAATTCCCAAACACAGAATCCCTGTTGAGCATGTCGGTCCAACCATAAATAGACATCAGGGAATTTCGTTTTTTTCTCCGATATTTTCAGCGAAGGATCGCCGGTCGCAGCATCAAATGGGTATGCTCCTGAGCCAAGAAACTCATTAAGCCATGATATCACCTGACTCTTGAATTCGTTTTCATTTGATTTGACAGAACTCATTGTATTCCCTACCATGCGAAGATGGGGAAAGATTGTGCAAGTTCGCGTGATTCCTCCCTGACCGCACGGATAACGTCCTCGTTCTCGATGTCGTCCATCACCCGCCGCATCATGGAGGCGATAGCTCGCATCTCGCCCTCGCGCATGCCGCGGGTTGTGAGCGCCGCCGTCCCGATGCGCACGCCGCTCGTGACTGTCGGCTTTG
>JAPLZI010000031.1 GCA_026395095.1 Candidatus Tayloriibacteriota bacterium | reverse complement strand
GGGCATGGTCTAGTTCGTGATTTAATGATTGCGCGAGGAGAAGTCAATCTTCAAGAATATTGTCGGCCACCGACATTGGATGAAATAAATGCACAGGATCAGAAAATACTCGATAAGGCGAAGATAGACAAAGAGGAATGTTATAAACAATATAAATAAAGATCACAGAAAAATTGAAAACTATAAAAAGAAAGCTCCTCTATATCAGCATAATCATCACATCCATTCTGGCTGTGCTTATTTATTATTCAAAGCAAGGATCGACTAAGACAAGTCTCCCAACCTCAGTCATACCTGATATTGATTACAATTTAATGCTGAGAAGCGACACTGTTACACCAACATACAAGGATTTCCTGAATAATGATCTTCAAAAAGCTTGCCCATTTTACGAACCGAGTGGAGTTAAATACCGTGACTGTCTTGTAAACCTATTGGGGAATAGAGAAAAGGCTGTGGATCAGGCATATAGTGGTATTGTACGAGACATACAAAGTCTTCATGAAAAGAATGTGGCTTCATCTTCGGCGGGCGAGGATTTACTATGGCCTGAAAGACAGTACTTCCTAGATAATCTAGCTGTTCTTTATAAGACATGGAAACCATATCGAGACGCGTTATGTAATACCGAACTCTCTGCTACATGGGGTGGAAGCAATCAGTCTGGCTACATCAATACTTGTAAGTTGTACCAAACTGCGGTGTTTGAAGCTAAATTGTTAGGATGGAAAAAGGATTGGCGGTGATGTTGCTGGTAAGAGTGAATAAATGGACGATGTATTTAAAATTTCGGATCGGAGAAATAAATAAATTATTTTGCTACAATATATAATCTACATCCCGTGATAAATCGAATCAAAAAAGACATATTCTTCCAGCGTTACGCCATCTACTTTACAGGATCAATGGTAGTGGCTTTTTTGAATTATCTATTTTACCCGATTCTCGGCAGAATTCTCGCGCCAGCGGCCTTCGGAGATGTTCAAGCTCTGATCTCGCTCATCACGCAATCCGCCATAATATTCGGGGCTTTCTCTGTGGTTGCAGTTAATATCACGACCAATACGGAGAATCCGCATGAACGAGACGCTATTCTGGCAGAATTACAGAAAGTAGCATTTTGGATCATAGGTGTTGCTTTCATTTTTCTTCTATTAGCGATGACGGAACTCCGCTCATTCTTCAATTTTTCTTCTCTGTATCCGCTTGTTGGGCTCGCTATTATTTTGCCAATAAGTGCTGTGGCAACATTCAGAAATGCGTATCTTCAGGGAGTCGGACGATTCACCCATCTTTCGATAGCGGGAGTTATATCCTCGCTGGGGCGTCTAGTTTTCGCTGTGGCACTCATTTTACTGGGTTTGGGTGTATTCGGTGCGACTTTTGGCATCGTATTAGCCAATGTCTCTGTCCTCGCCTATCTTTTTTATCAAACAAGAGGTTCACTACATTTGAGTACGAAGACGAATGTTCATACCTTGGAAAAGGGAAGCGTCAAAAAAGAATTGAAGTACGGCGCGCTTGTATTCTTCGCCACGACTTTGGTAACTCTCTTCTACACCTCCGACATCCTCATTGTGAAGCATTATTTCGATGCGGAGTCTGCCGGTCTCTATAGTGGCATCTCGGCGATAGCCAAAATTCTCTTTTTTGCCATCAGTCCAAGCTCGGCTGTGCTACTTTCTTCGGTCAAGATCCGACAATCATTCATGGAGAATACAGGAGCTCTCATGAAGTCTTTAGCTATCTCGGCGATTATCGGCGGGGTCGGCATCTTTACATTTTACATATTCAATGATATGATAGTGAGGCTAATGATCGGTAGTAATTACGCTTCGTTCGCTCATTTTCTACCGAAAGCAGGCTTGGTGATGTTGCTTGCGGCCATAGTCAACATCTTCATTTTCTACTTTTTGGCATTGCGTCGGTTCTTTCTCATTGTCATATCTCTAGTCGGCATGGCATTCATGGGGTTCATTTTGCTCCGAGGTCATACCAGTATCGAGGCGATCCTGAACAATCTGGTGGTATCGCTCGCTATCATCATAGTTTCGTTGGTTACAATATATGCAAAAGATCATTTCAATCATAGTTCCCGTTCATAACGAAGAGAAGAATATTCCGCTTATCAAGGCGGAACTTTCGGATGTTTTGGCGGCTTTGCCATATAGTCATGAGATCATTTTCGTGAATGATGGAAGTACCGACAATTCCGAGCAAATCATCGAAAGTTTGACGAAATCCGATGCTCGGATCAAGAGTATTGAATTCTCACGTAATTTTGGTCATCAAGCAGCGATTGAGGCTGGTATTAAATATTCTACGGGTGATGCTGTAATTATGATGGACGGTGATTTTCAACACCCACCCCAGATCATTCCTAAGCTCATTGAAAAATGGATTGGTGGATATGATGTCGTCAATTCTAAAAGAATAGATAACAAGGATATTAGTTTTTTTAAAAGAATTACTTCTACGATCTTTTATAAATTGTTGAATAGTATTTCAGATATAAAACTTGAGTCAGGATCGGCAGATTTTAGGTTGTTAGATAAGAAGGTGATAGATGAGTTAAAGCTTTTGACTGAAAAACAGAAATTCTATAGAGGACTTGTAATGTGGGTTGGTTTTAGAAGTACAATAGTTGAATATGAAGTCTGTAAAAGATTACATGGAAAGTCATCATATACCTTTAAAAAGATGCTGACGCTTGCAAGAGAAGGGTTAACATCTTTCAGTATGTTACCGATGAAATTTATATTTCTTATAGGTATATTACTACTAACTGCGGGCACGTTCTCATTGAGTTTAATGCTATTTATTAAATATTTTATTGATTATGACTACTTCAGTGGGTCAGCTATACTCGCCATGTTTATTGTGGTCAATAATGGTTTTGTAATCTTATTGATGGGAATTATATCATTATATCAAATTACAATGTTTAAGGAGATTCAAAATCGACCAAACTTTATTATCAAAAATAAAAGTAATTTTTGATATTATACTATGACTATATCTGTATCTGTCTTAATGCCTGCCTACAATGCCGAGAAATATATCGGTGAGGCGATAGAGAGTATTTTGAATCAAACATTCAGAGATTTCGAATTCATAATCATAGACGATTGTTCAACGGATAAGACATGGGAGATAATTCAGGAGTATGCGAAGAAAGATTCGAGGATTGTTGCGAGCAGAAATGATAAGAACCTGAAAATATCCGCGGCTCTAAATAAAGGGATTGATATTGCTCATGGTAAATATATTGCACGAATGGATGCCGATGATTGGAGTTATCCAGATAGGCTTCAGAAACAGTTTGACTTCATGCAAGCTAATCCTGATATTGGAGTAAGTGGCGGGACTATGGAAGTATGTGACGAAAAATTAGTAATGAAGGGTTATCGCAAATATAAACTTACAGATCTGGAAATAAGGAAGAAAATATTCAGATACAGTCCTTTTTGTCATGCGGCAGTCATGTATAGATATTCTATTGACGAAAGATATAATTCTAGTCTTGATTACGCTGAAGACTACGATTTATATTTTAGGATAGGAAAAAAATTCTCGTTCGGTAATTTAGATGAGATACTAATTAAGGTTAGAAGAATAGAGGCTGGAATCTCTATATCACAGGTTAGAATTCAGGAAAAGAGAACTATATATATACGATTGAAGGCAATCATGGAATATGGATATAAGATAAATAAACTAGATTTCATATATTTAATCATGCAGTATGTGAGTATATACATCATCCCGTCAAATATAAAAATATGGCTGTTTAGCTACATTAGAGATTTAAAGAAATGAATAATACGCCAAAAATAAGTATTGTTATGCCTTTTTATAATTGCGAGGCATTTCTACGGGAATCAATTGAAAGTATTTTAAACCAAACATTCAGAGATTTTGAGTTTATCATCATAAATGATGGATCGACTGATAAATCGAATGAAATTATGGATGAATATAAAGATTCTGACCCCAGGATCATCTATATAAAAAATATAAAAAATGTTGGTATTGTAGAGAACCTTATCCTAGGACTTTCTTTAGCTCAGTCAAATATAATTGCCAGAATGGATGGAGATGATATTTCTGAACCAACAAGATTAGAAAAACAATATGAATTTCTTATTAACAATCCAGATATAATTGTCGTGGGAAGTTTCATAAATATTATTGATCAATGCGGCAAAGTTATAGGTAAAAGAACTAAGCCTACCGATCCTGAGTCTATAAAAAAAAATGTAATCATATATAATCCTGTTGTTCATCCAAGCGTTATGTTTCGGAAAGACGTGATTTTAAAAGTCGGAGGTTATCGGCATCCATATTGGCGTGCCCAAGACACTGATTTATGGTATCGAATTGTGTTTTCTGGATACAAAATATCTAATTTACCCGAATTCTTGCTCAAATACAGATACCATTCAAATTCTACTTCTCGGGGGGGCTTTGCTAATTCTATAAATGATTACAAATTAAGGATCAAAACGATCAAGAACTTCAAATTAAGATTATCTCCTGTGATTTGGTTACTAATATATCTGCAACTTCTTGTCGGCGTACTATTCAACGGTAGACGACGGCAGGATATAGAGCGATGGTATAAAATAATTTTTTTACATGGTGAATAAATCACTGATATTTATAAAAAAGTACTGGAATCACTGCGTATTCTTCATGTTGACGCTCTCTAGTTTTAGTTTTCTTTTCTTTCAAAAAGGTGTGTGGCTGTACAATGATTTAGGTTGGTGGCCAAAAAATGGAGCGGAAAACACAAATATATTAAAACAATTTCTATTTTCATGGGACAACTTTTCTGATAGTTATTTTGGTTTTGACCGATATATGATTGCGTTTGAGAAGATTGTTTCTTCCCCTTTTATTTATATATCCAATCTTATCTTCGGATCTTATCAAGGCCAGATTGTTTTCTTTTTAGTTCTAATATCCACGGCCTATATATTTGCAATAAAGTTAATAAGGAAACTTGAACTCGAGAATTATAAAGTTGCCGCTTTATTTTTTTGCTTTAATCCTATCAGTGTATATTTGATAGCCCAGGGTACAGTATATGCGGCATACTGTGTAGTACCACTTTTTTTATACTCATTAGTAAAGGTTTTAGAGAAAATAAATATAAGATATATTTTATTGAATATTCTATCACTTGCTATTTTAGCAACCTATTTGAGAATTTTAGGTGTGGTATTGCTTTTTTTGGTAATTATTATTCTGCTCTATTCTGATAAAGTCTATGTGTATATCAAAAGGCTTGATTATAAAATAATTTTAGTTACAGTTGTATATTTGATAGCATTTTCTGGAATTTTATCATCTCTTATGTTCACTTACAAAAATAATAGTAATTCTCAGGCAAATTACATTACACATCAGACAAATCTGTATGCCAAGGATTTTTATGACATGTATCATACTGGTGATTTCCTAAGTTTTATATCGTTAAACCAAATAACAGCGAACTTTGGAGGGAAATTCACTGTTACTAATGAAGTATTTAGTGCGCTGTTAATTTGCTGTCTAATATATTATCAATTTATAAAGAAGTGGGCCGTTACGAGATTTGAACATACAATGTTTCTTGTACTCATTTTGGTATTATGTACACTGATCTCGGCGCGATTCCTGTCACAATCCGCATTTATATTTATTTTTAGCCATGTTCTGCTTTTTCTTTCTTCTAATCTATTGTGGATTCGGATAATTGAGGTGCTGTGTCTGGTATCATTAATTGCGTGCAAAAATAGAAGGATACTTAATATTTTTGTATCTATATTTATTCTTATATCAATACTACCTCTTCTTTTATGGCACTCAAATATAAAATTAGATAAACTTTCGGATACAAATAATTTTTATCAGGATAACATGTCAAATCATCCGGCATTGTTTTATCCATCAAATTTGAATATTTACAATACGGTTGCGTTGACAGATGCACCATATCCTATAAATCCGACATATAATGCGTCGTTTCATTATTTATTTTCCAATAATCCACGACTCGTGGATGAGAATCAGATTGATTTATATTCACTTTCTAATTACCCACTGAAATTATACATTTTTGGTTTAAAAGACTTGTTTATATTTAAAGATGTAAAAGAATTTAAGAGTGGTGAATTCGATTGGTACTCGGATCTTGATTATAAGGCATGGGCAATATATTATAATAATCTTCTGTTAAATAATAAGTTTCATGTCTCAGAAGACAATTCAACCTATATACACTATACATTTGCAGACTCTAATAATTATGATTATTTATTATATTCTCCCAAAACAATTATTATAGCTACAAGTACAACATCGCTACCTGATATAGGTTCACTTCCAGTTCCTGTCCTATTTCTTTCGTCCAGACTTATGGACTTAGATAGTAGTCAGCTCGATGAATTATCTTCGTCATTAAAACAAAATATTAAGCTCGAAATCAAATACTCTTTTTTTGATCCTACGAAGTACTATATTAAAGTTACTAATGTAGATAAAACTTTACCGCTAATGATTCATTTGAACCAGACATTTAATCCTCAATGGAGCATCTTTTCTGTGAATGGTAATGTGTGGGATTCAAAAGTTTGCAAGATGTCCGAAGATTCGTACTCAAGTACTCAGAATAAATCATGTGAATATAATTATTCAATTAGCGATTATTTTAGCATAAGCTTTCTAGATAAGCACATGGAATCTTTAAAGAATATCCATATTAGTGGTAATATTGTTGGAAATACGTTCATAGTAGATTCAAAGACTATTAGTGATCACATTGATTCTAATGGCGATATGTATTTTCTGGTTTACTTTCAAAAACAAGATTACTATATATGTTTCTTGCTTCTGTTTATACTGACGATATTAGGTCTCATTATAATTCCAAGTAGTATAAAACCACTAAAGATGTTAATTAGTAGAATAGCTCCTATATATTTCGTAGTCATTCGGTACCTTGGTGAAAATCTTAAATTTCTTGATATATCCCGAAAATAGTCTTCCATCTTTAAGATTTCTTGAACCTATTGTAAATCCATCATTGTTATTTACATGTACAAATAGTATTGGTAAAACCTGTTCCAAATCTCCATTCAGGTATAGTTTGAGAATATTCGTTTGAGGGTTAACTACGACGACAAGTTCATTCCATATTCTGAAATTTATTGATTTAACTCGAATTCCGTCGTTCCACTTTACACCATCATAAAGAGCAAATATCAGCTCGCTTCCTTCGATCCTAATTGCCCATGGATATGCGCCGGCACCCGTCCATTTTTCAGTTATACTGCTTTCTTGTGCGTTTAAAATATTAAAGGATAATGAAATAGAGTAAGGTGCGTTATCGGAACCAATTGTGTCGAAGAGTTTATTTCGTGGAATAAATATATATTTTGATTTCCCGTTAAACGTGTCGATTGGTATATTGTTCTCATGTTGACCGAATACCTCTCCGTCGTAGTTATTTCCTGAAATATCATGGACAGTAATCCCATCCATTTCATCCATCGGCCAATACCCAATCAACCCTTCTGCATCCGCCCAGATCTTCACATTACTCCCAACCTCATACCTTATATCGTCTACCCCGTCATCATTCTGCGCCCTTTCTTTAAGATATTTATTGCTATCCAGAACTGCTGTCAGGACAAATTGAGGTGCGATCGGTGCTGTCGGTTTAATGATCTTGCTTTTAACTAATTTTAATTTCGATTTCGGTTGTATTGTGACAGTTGAACTGGCAACATACGCGTAATAGTTGAGAGTTTCTCCTTTATTGATCGGATCAATAGGTAATTGAACGAGCGAATTATCGAAGTTGACGGGTAACCAGCCTGTGCCATCTGCTTGTTGGAGAGTTGTGGTCGCGACACAGTGATATTTCCAACCATCAGGCACAGAAGGGAGGTCGAGGTCAGAACAGGCGGAGTCATTGGAAGGTAGGGAAATATAGATGGTATGGTTTGCTCCGATAGACATAGTACTCGTCGCGGAAATGATCTTATTCAGGACATTATTCACAGCATCGAGATCGTTGATGCGAGTCTCATCGAGCTTTTGTAGTGAAAGCTCTTTCGTATATGGTCGGGCATATCGTATGCCGAATGACACTATTATGGCGATGATACCTACAAGTATCAGTGCATGGAGGAGAGTATGCTTGATAGGGTGATTCTTTGCCATGGAATAAATATAGCAGAGAGAGACAAATTACGCTATAATCCCCGCATGTTGAACAGGGTCAGACAATTCACGCGAAAATATAAGATGGAGGGGTTGTTACTGGCTGTAACAGCTATATTTTTGTTCATACAACGCCCTGATCTGACTTCTGTATTGCTTATCGTCCTTTCCTATATCATTCTCGTTTTATTACTCAATGAGACATTTCTCATCCGAGCAGTAAGGATTGGAATAGGGGACATAAAGAAGGAATATCTGTATTCCGTTCTTACTCTGATATTTGTCATCCTACTTTTGATCTGGAATTTCAGCTATGAAGCGATAATCTTCCTAATCCTATTTGTCGCCTTTGCTCTGTATGACTGGGATAGTCGCATTATCGCAACTGGAGCACTGGTATCACTAGCTTCATGCCCGATACTTCTTATCACAAAACAAGACGCTATCGCCGAACAAATGGCGGTGTATGCCTACTATTTCCTAGTGATGACCGTGGTATTGCAAATCATAGAGTATAAGAGGCATCCGGAGGTGTATAAAGAAGACAAAAATGAAGAAAAATAATATTTACATATTTTTTGCAGTAACAGGAACCGTTGTCGTACTGTGGCAACTTCTTGCCAGTGGCTATGTTCTAACTCTCGACATGATATTCGGACCCCATGTCGATCTGGTACATAATGCCGGGGATTTGTGGAATACTGCGCCGATTTGGTATATGTTGGCATTCGTCACCTCGATTTTGGGTGGTTGGATAACTCAAAAAATACTTCTGATCGTGATATTCTTTTTGCTTTTCTATCTGCCACTCCATTTCTTCAAGAAGATTTTCAGTTTGGAAAATACTCATGGAGCGGAATATGTAGCATCGCTAGTATTCGCCATAAACCCATTCGTCTATGAAAGATTCTTGGCAGGGCAGTGGAATGTGCTTTGCGGATATGTTTTACTCGTACCTCTCACCGCATATTTAATGGGATTTTGTCGGGAGTGGAATTACAAGAATGGCTTGAAACTTCTGGGAATAATCATCCTCACGGGTGCTATCTCTACCCACGTTTTCATCATGTCATTGATCGTGATCGGAGTTGCTCTTATTGTGAATCTCATCTCACACGCTGTCGCAACTAAAAAACTTGAAACAGGCTTTTTGAAAAGTGTGTTACTTCTCGGTTTGTCTGTACTAGTCCTAAGTAGCTACTGGCTCATACCCGCCATAGTGAGCAAGGCGACACCTATTACCAATTTTGGACCAGAGAATTGGGGTGCTTTTCGAACAGCCGGTAGTGACACAGTGGGGACATTGAGTAATGTATTATCACTCCACGGTTTCTGGGGGGAGCATGAGGTGTGGGTTACGAGATTTCTATTGCCAAAAGACAACGGATGGCTCTATGGAGTGGCGTTTGTTCTTTTTGCCGCGATTATTCTTGTCGGGATATATGCAGGCTTCACAGATAAAAGGTTCAGAAACATGACGATTTTTTCCATCGCCATCATGTGTTTGGCTGTCGTATTTTCTTGCGGAGTAGGCGCTGGGATTTTTCAGAACTTTAATATCTGGATGTTCGAACATCTTTCTTTTTGGAAAGGATTCAGGGATACAGAAAAGTGGTCTGCTATAGTTGCTGTCTCATATGCTTTGTTTGCCGGTCTCGGATCTATAAAAATTTTGTCATATTTCGAGAATGCCAATCAAAGTCTATGGTTTACAAAATACAAGAGAAGTATTTTTTATGTTTTGTTAGCTATCCCACTTCTTTATACGCCGATGATGTTATTTGGTTTTGCTGGGCAACTCAAAACAACACAGTATCCTAATAGTTGGGCAGAAGTGAATAATGTTTTGAAACAAGACAAATCATGTCACGCATTATTCCTGCCTTGGCATGGATATTACAACCTCAAATTCAATAATGATATTTTAACAGCTAATATCGCGAGAAATTATTTCGACTGTGACATCATTCAAGGAAGAAATATGGAACTTGGAACTATATCGAGCCAGGGTGGTAACGGGGAAGAATACAGTAGTGTCGAAAAGATGGTGACCGATAATAACGCTAATCCTGACGCGACCATAGATCTATTGAAACAAAAAGGCATAAAATTCATCATTTTTACCACTGATATTCAGTTTGAAGATCCATATAAGTATCCATTTCTAGGCTCGAGTCTTTTACAAGAAGTTATACACCGAGGTGATGTTTACTTGTATAGAATATTTTGATATAGTAATTTAATCACTACCTGATTGACAAGTATTTTGTTAAATGGTAGACTAATTTTACTCAAATTTAAGAGTTATTAATAAATATATAAATATGAAAAAGGCATTATCTTTAGGGTTTATAATAGCAGTAGTAGCATTAGTTGGTGTACAGACAGCCTCGGCGCAATATGGCTACGGTGGTGGTGGAGGTAGTTCTTCTGGTGGCAGTGGTCCTGCTTGTATATATGGATACAATTTCAGTACCTTCTCCTGTAATCCTGCACCTGTAGTGACAACGCCGGTCGTTGGAAGAGTTCTCGGTGCTACGACCTTTGCCTTTACAAACTATCTTCGTCAAGGCAACACATCTGATGCTGTCCGCCAACTTCAAGAAAGGCTCCGTGCTGAGGGACATTTCACTTACCCAACTTCAACAGGTTACTTTGGCCCAATAACCTTCACCGCCGTTCAAGCCTACCAATCCGCTCATGGTATTCCTAACACCGGCTTTGTAGGATCGATGACTATCGCTTCCTTGAATAGTAATAATACTACCGCTTCCGCCACTCCCGTGGATTGTCCGGTTGGATACACTTGTACGCCTATAGCAAATACAGCCTCTGTTGTAAACGCTCTCACGCAGTAATAGGAAATAACTATATTTCGTTAGAATCCCGCCATAGACTTGAGCGGGATTTTAATTTACAATTACAGCATGATCCGATGGTTCAAAAAGCATTTCATACCTCATCAGGGCAACAACCATCAACCTCATTTCTTGCGTGGTAAAAATACTAGACTGCTGATTCTGGCGATTTTTATGCTTGAACTTGGTGTTCTGGTTCTACCATTCATCCCCGCTTTCAATCTGGGGAATAATAGTTTTCTAGCGGCGATATTGCCTGCGGTTTTGGATGATCTGACGAATCAGAATAGACAGTCACAACATCTAGCTGTTCTCACAGTGAATCCGCTATTGAATAAGGCTGCGGAGTTGAAGGCGCAAGATATGGCGGATAAAGGGTATTTCGCCCATGTCAGTCCCGAAGGCAAAGCGCCGTGGTATTGGTTCAAGCAAGTTGGATACAAATATGAATATGCCGGTGAGAACCTAGCGATTGACTTCACTGATTCACAAGATGTCACTCTAGCGTGGATGAATTCTCCGACACATAGGGCGAATATTGTGAAGAATGCGTATACCGAAATGGGGACAGGTATTGCTACGGGTACATTCGAGGGTAATGCAACTATTTTCGTGGCACAAGTGTATGGTAAACCCGCGAGTGCTGTGACTAGTGTAGTGACTACAAATGAACCGGAAAAAGTGATTGCTGTAACTGTACCTATTGCGAAAATAACACCACCAGCAAAGGTTATGGGTGCTTCCGTAGAAGTGGCAGAGAACACAGAAATGGCGCCAATAGTTGATACAGCGCCAGAGCAAACATATTCGAAGACGACATTCTTCGAAAAATATCTGACTTCACCTAGACATATAGCAAACATCATACTGGGAATTCTCGCGGTACTTGTTGCCCTAGCACTCATCTTTAAATTGTTTATTAGAATGGATAAAAAGCATCCAAGACTTATTACAAATGGCTGTATCGTTTTGGTCATTATCTTTGGCGTATATGTAGCGAATAATTATATGGCACAAAATAAACTTGCTACAAAGACTTCATTTGTCGGTTTTCAGGGTGATCAAGTCATTCAGAATAAATAAACGATGAAAAGATATTTTGTATTTTCACTATTGACTCTAGTCGCCTGTTTTTCGAGCGGTGCTTTGAACACTTTCGCGCAGGAAACAACCTCAAGTCCAACAAAGATAAATGCCAGAATATTACCAACAGTATGGTATTCGAGTCTTTCAGTGAATGATGGCGATAGTATCAAAATCTACGCTGGTGTTCAAAATAATTCTGGAATAGATTTTAGTGGGACTGCTTCATTCCTCGTTGACGATAAGGAAATATCTAAAGTGTCATTTTCCTCTACAGCTGATAGTTTGAAAGATATTTCTACGAATTGGGCTGCAGATCCCGGTTCACACAATGTTCAAGTCAAAATATCTACATCTCTCGCCACCGACAAGACCCTTGTATCGTATGAGAGTGATAAGTCGGCTATAAGTATTACTAGGAAAATAACTACGGAAGTTGTTGGGGAAACCGCTCTGAATACTGCAACTTCTATTGTCGCCAAGGCTGATGATATTGCTTCTGTTTTGGCGGATAAGATCGAGAGTTTCAAGAAGCTTGTGCGTTCTGATAATACTGACGTTGTCGCTAATAGTATCGGGGGTTCTACAGGTAATATAGTGAACATGTCTACAAATGCCTTAAAAGGTACTAGTGGCATCGTTCTAGGCACGTCTACGAGCCCTATATCTGATTCTGGCGGTAAAGGCCTGAGTAAGATGGATTCAGTGTTCAATATGGCTATGGATTTATTGGCTTTTCTGATAAGACATTGGATTTGGACATTGTCTGGACTAGTCGTCATATATTTGATATTCAAGATCGGTGGAAGGGGAAGGAGATAGAGATCATTTTGATACTTTTCCAAGATACTTTATGGGACTGGTGTAAAATAGAGGTATGATTACATTAATCGAATCATGCTCCCCATTATCCATAGGATCGATCACGCGAGACATGCGTCGCGCTAAAGAGCGTGGAATGGACCTAAATGGCTTCATTAATATTGAATATGGCGCTATAAAAGCGGTGGCGGACTATACTGTTGATACGAGCGGTAAATTCGACTGTTTAATCATCAATTTCGGAGAAACGGAGCAGAGAATTAATCTAGTGGATGCCGAGCTTCATTTCGGTACAAGAAAGTACTTCATATGCAGTCACTGCAGTCGTCGTGTGTGTAAGTTATACCTACCGCCGAAAGCTAAACTGTTCAAATGCCGGCATTGCTATTACTTGACCTATGAACTAACAAGTTTTAGTAGGAAGTCTAAAATGGGACAATTAGCCTATAAAACAAATCGAACGATCAAAATGGGTAACACAAGGGAACAGATGCGATCGATATTCTACAATGGGAAGTTTACGCGACGATTTAGTCGCTTCTTGAAGCTTTCTGAGGCGGCGGGATTCAAATGCAATCTAGATGACGCTAGAAAGCTATTATCAGCCCTCAATAGCAATTGACAATCGTTTTAGATAATCGCAGTGGATTTTGTAAGGGACAGAGATTCCGGGGAGGGTATGAGGACGGAGGGACGAGATGCGGAGGTACGCGGGACGGGATCCGAAGGGAACTGTGGGAATTGATTTCCAAATTATATCTTCATCTGGCACTGACGGTATAGACGATGTTTTCCGAGATTAGCAAGCATATACGTCCACTTTCATAGGTGATATATTATGGCTAATTACCCAAGGATAAGTCGTACCCATTTGAATAGCACGTCAAAAAATGTCACGGGGTGGGGAAGTAATAAGACGAAAGTATATTTAATTTGTGGGCCATCATCTATCTTCGAGTGGTTTACGAAGCCGTCGGATGTTTTTATTAAGAATTCTCCAATAAATTAGATATGCTTTTAACATACGCTTACCTTTTTGTGTAAGGTAATGGTACTTGCGAGGTGTTCCTTCATCGGATTCTTCGTAGCTTTGCATAAGTAGGCCGTCACGGCGAAGTTTCGATAGGAGGGAATAGATTGTTCCGGCTGGTGCAGAGAATTCTGTCTTTGAAAGCTCGTCAAGTAGTTCTTTTGAGTAAAATCCGGACGGAGAAGAGTCGATTTTTATAAGCACTGCAAATTCTAGAAGACCGTGGCGGAGTTGAGTAAATTTACGAGAAGTTGATTGGCGTTTCATTGATTGTTGTATTTTATCAATTCCAATAATTGTTTTAATTTTTTTTTCAATTAAAAATAGCCATTTTTTGAAATGAGACCGCGGCAACAATCTCCCTCCGAAAGTGGCATTTTCAAAATCATGATACACCATGATTTCGTAGATCACAAGATTTTTGTGTGTCAATGTATAAGCCATTGTTTGGAATATTTTCAATAAAATATCCAAATGAATCATGGTACAGCATGATTTTAAAAGTGGTGATTGCGGAGGAAGATTACTTTGCGCCAATTAGATGTCACTTTGTTCAGGGTAAGGGTCACTTTGCCTAGTTATTTCCAGGAGAATTTGTTATATAATTATCCTTGAACATCCCCATCCTTATTTGTCTGCGATCAAAATGCCACTAAAAAGCCGAAAACAACTGACACTTTGCCTCATCCATCAGCACCCCCGCATTCTTTTGGGTATGAAAAAGCGTGGTTTTGGAGCTGGAAGATGGAATGGTTTCGGCGGCAGATTTGTGATATAAGTAGTCTATATGGCACTCATAGACGAAATAGAATTTCATGCGAAAGCCGGCCGTGGCGGCATCGGAGTGGTCCGCTGGCGCCATGAAAAAGGCAAGGAATACGCCGGAGCATCCGGTGGTAATGGCGGTCGTGGCGGCGATGTATTCGTGCGGGCTGTGCGTGACATGAATATTCTCGCGCGCCACAAGCAGGTAAAAAACTTTGAGGCCAAGAATGGCCAGGATGGGCAGAATCAAAGCATGCAGGGCAGGGCCGGCGACGATTGCACCATCGAATTGCCGATCGGTTCGATAGTTTCAAATAAACAAACAGGCCGAATTGTGGAACTGATCGAAGAAGGACAAACTGAAAAAATTCTTCATGGCGGCAGAGGTGGTCTTGGCAATGAGCATTTCAAAGCCTCGACAAATATCCGTCCCGAACAATCAACTCCCGGTT
Source organism: Candidatus Tayloriibacteriota bacterium (assembly GCA_026395095.1). Taxonomy (GTDB): domain Bacteria; phylum Patescibacteriota; class Minisyncoccia; order Phycocordibacterales; family PALSA-1337; genus C7867-002. Next base: position 5,552 of record JAPLZI010000031.1, on the reverse strand, counting down.
ATGAAGGCGATGAAGCTGATTTCACTGTAGAGTTGAACCTGATCGCCGATGCAGGGCTTATTGGTCTGCCAAACGCCGGCAAATCAAGTCTTCTAAATGCGCTCACTCACGCGCATGCCAAGGTTGGGAGCTACGCCTTCACTACGCTCGACCCAAATCTAGGAGTGTTAAGGGGCGGCTATATTCTGGCTGATATTCCAGGTCTCATAGAAGGAGCCTCGGAAGGCAAGGGTCTCGGTCATAAATTCCTGCGCCATGTGAAGCGCACGAAGATCCTCTTGCACCTAGTCTCGCTTGAGAATGAGGATATCGAATACGCCTACAAAACCGTGCGCACGGAGCTCGAAAAGTTCGGCCACGGGCTCCCACTTAAAAAAGAAATCGTCGTACTGACGAAGACTGATCTGGTTTCGGATGAGGTTATTTCAAAGGCCAAAAAATCTCTGAAAAAACTTATCCCTCTCGAGTCTTCTGTGTATGATTTAACGGTGATGGATGATGACGGAGTCAAAAAATTCGGTGATGTGATGACGAAGATGTTCCAAAATAAGTGATATGCCTCCTCGGGGTAGGGGATGCGCGAGAGGTCTATTTTTGTAAGCTTTATTAAGGAATATTAGGAGAAGGAGAAAGACACATCACCCAGAAGAACATTCCCAGCGGGAGCCATCATATTATGGTTATTCTTTAGGCACAAAATCGATACAGCAGTGGAGTTCTTCTGGGTGATGTTTCTTTCTCCTTCTCCTAGGATAACTTCTCAGTAATCAGTCTCCTCAGAACCTCGGGATTAGCAGAACCCTTGGTGACTTTCATCGCCTGACCGATGAGAAACTGGAGAGAAGCAGTCTTGCCGGCTTTGTACTCGGTGACCACTTTAGGATTTGCGGAAATAATTTCGTCGATCGCGGGCAGGAGCGATGACGCGTCGCTCTTCTGTAGGAGATTATTTTTCTCGGCAATCATGCGAGGGGATGAACCGGGAGTTTTTATGAGCAGAGCTAATATGTCTTTTGCACCGCGTGAGGAGATTTCTCCGGCGGCAATCATCGAGATGAGCTCCGAGAAATTCTTAGGTGGCACGAGCATGACACCGGTCTCATTGAGCAGATAATTTTTCGCTAGTTTGATGTGCAGAGGATCTCCTCGAAAATTCGAGACAACCGACTCATAATAATTAGATAGGGCAGGGGAGTCGATTAGGACTGCAACTTCCTTGTCGGTCATCCCGAAATCTTTTTTGTAACGATCGCGTTTTGAATTTGATAATTCGGGGATTTCATTTTTGAGGATTTCAGACGAAAATTCTTTTATCTCGGAAAGTTTTAGTTTCGGTATGTCGGGTTCCGGGAAGTATCGATAGTCATGCGAACTCTCCTTGCTCCTCTGTGAGTAGGTTTCGTTAAGAGTATCATCCCAACCTCGAGTCTCCTGTAAAACTTTTTCTCTGTCCTCTATGAGCTTCACCTGTCGCTCGACTTCATATGCGATCGCTCGGCCGACAGAACGAAATGAGTTTAAATTTTTCACTTCAGTTTTGGTTCCAAATTTTCCGACACGAGTATCGTCCTCCGATGCAACGGAAATATTTGCTTCGACGCGCATCTCGCCTTTCTCCATGTTGGCCTCACCTACATTGAGTGTGCGCAAAAGTAATTGGAGTTCCTTAGCAAAGTTCATCGCTGTCTCTGCATCATGGATGACAGGCTTGGTGACAAGTTCCATAAGTGGTACGCCAGAGCGATTGAAATTAACCAAACTTTTTTCATGAATGTCGTGAGTGGATTGGGCTGTATCCTCCTCCAAGTGAATTCTTTCTATGGCAATGCCAGATAGCTCGCCACCGGTGACGAGAGGGTATTTGTACTGGCTTATTTGGTAGCCCTTCGGAATGTCAGGGTAGAAGTAATTCTTCCGATCCCACTCGGTAAAATCCGCTAAGGAGCCCTTTACGGCCGTCCCAACCCTCAAAACATGCTTTATGGCCTCCATATTGAGTACAGGAAGTGTTCCAGGGTGGCCTAAACAGATGGGGCAAATATTCGTATTGGGTTTATTCGCGTCAGGATCGTTTTTACAAGCACAAAACATCTTTGAGCCGGTTTTTAATTCTGCGTGTATCTCAAGCCCGATCGTTGGTATGTATTTGTTCATGGTTATTATTATACAACATTTTACAACTTTAGCCTATCAAGTCTAGACGAGATATTGCTTCATTGAGCCTCATCTCGGATAGGTTTTTATAATGGACAGTTAGTATTTGTTAAAGGTGCTTAATTTCAAGTTTCTTAGTGACCTTTTTTCTTCTTGTGTCTATTGGCGTTGTGTTACGGCCTATTTCCTCGATTAGATTGTCAATATCCGCGCGTTTGTATACACGGTAGTTATTTAAAGGGTGTCGGGAGGGGATCAGCTTACCATTCTTATCCCAGTTCCGAAGGGTGAGGGTAGTAACTCCGAGCATACTGGCGGCCTCTTTTATAGTTATTAGTTTTGATTCGGACATGATGATTGATAAACCTTCATAAACCCTCTATAAAATATATGGATGTTTATGAGTAATTAAATACTATTATAAATGTTTATGTGGTACAAAGCAAGTAAAAAATATGAAATTTCTGATCATGGCCACTAATCTCCACTGTATGTAATTGTACCTAATTATTTTGTCGACCTGTTCCTTCATCTGCAATCTACTGATACTGGTATCATTTTAAGCCTTTAGTGGTGTTTTGGGAAATGATAGTTATCAACAGATAATCTTGATACTAATTTAGCACTTAACTGTATAATTATATGGAATGAAAGACTTAGTCGAAATAGAAGGCAAACATTATATCTCGTCTAGCCGAGCTGCCGAGATATCTAAGTATTCGAAAGACTACATTGGTCAACTTTGTCGTGGAAAAAAGATTGATTCTCGGCTGATCGGTCGCTCTTGGTATGTGAACGAAGAATCCTTAATGTCACATAAGAGAGAGGCAGAGGAAATTCAGAGAATTCGTCATGATCAATATGGTAAATCTGGATCTGTTATGCCGCACAAGGTTGAGAACATGCAGGTGACTCCTCCGGAAGCACTTGTTTGGAAATATGACGGTCCGACAATATCTTTAGGTGAGCCGGTAGCACCAGCACCAGCACCAACGCCAGCAATATCAGCTGAAGTTCTCCCAGTTCCAAAATCGATTGCGCAATCAATTCCACCGCTTGAATGGAAATTTTCTTATGAATCCGATGAACGCCCGCTTTTGCCAAAGCTCGAGAAAAATTTGCCAGAATACATTCGCGCGGAAATCGCAAAGGCGGCACTAATGATAAAGAGTCCGTTCTTTTCAAATGTGCGTTCGTCCGTTCTTACAAGTGCGGCGGTAATATTTATTGGGATTGGATCAGTCTACGCGATGCATCCGGATGAATTTATTGGATCTATAACCCGTGCTGCTGAACAGACAATAGCAGCGTTGGATACAGCTTCCTTCAAACTTTCCAATTCTGCTTCAATCGCTGACGCGATTTCATCTGTAGGTTCATTCTTCGGAACGGCAAAGAATTCAATAGTAGTTGCAATCGGGAACATTATTGGCGGTTCTAATTATGGTAATAACGATGGTAATAACGGAAATGGTGAGACAAATTATGCATACTATCCATATTACACTGGCCCTATAACCAAAACGACTACTCCAACCACACTGACACAATCCATTGTTAAACCTGTTTCAACAAACAGCCGCACTTCGGCTATAACCGTAGCAACTCCCAACCAGATCACAATGGTACAGGTTGATGCCCGCATAGAGGCGGCTCTTAAGAGTTTTACTCCATGGCAACCGACATACACATTTATTTCTGCTCAATCAAGCAGTGATACTATGGCTGGAGGCATTGCTATAAGCCAGTCGATCAGCAGTGCTCTTACTAATGGCACGGCAAATTTCGATGGAAGCTCACTCGTAATCTCCGGCAACGCGAATGTGGGTAGTCTTACCACGGGTAACGCGTCTTTTGACACTATTATTACCACGGGTGCCGTTACCGCCATGGGTAAGGTCGGCATCGGCACCACGACTCCATCACAAACCCTTTCTGTCCAAGGCAACGGCCTTTTCTCTGGTGACATCAGTGCTGCGAATCTGACTGCCACAGGCACTCTCACGATCAATAATCTTACAGTCTCCGGTGCCACGACTTTCACGAACACCGGAACATCTACATTCAACGGCGATATCCTGGCTCGAGGCATCTCTGCATGGCAGTACCTCAATGTTCCGTTCATTCAGGCAACTTCAACAACTGCGACTTCTAGCTTTGCTGGAGGACTCGCGGTTGGTACAAACAAATTTGTGGTTGATTCAACGACGGGTAATGTGGGGATTGGGACGGCGAGGCCGCTGGGTATTTTTCATGTAAGCAGTGAGACCGAATCAACGATGTACTTTGACCGCTATGGCGGCGCTCCACCAAACATAATTTTCCGCCGCGCTAACGGCACCGCAGCCTTGCCGACAGCCGTTGGGCTGGATAATCAATTGTTTGCTCTCGGTGGTCGCGGTTATGGTGCTACCGGATTTTCTGTGGCCGGAAGGGTTGCTGTATTCGGCGCCGCCTCCGAAACATGGACTGATTCGGCCCAAGGCGCTTATTTAGCTTTTACCACCACGCAAATCGGCACAGCGAGTGCCATTGAACGATTAAGAATTTCCGATTCTGGCAACGTCGGCATCGGGACGACAACGCCGTGGGGTAGGTTGGCAATAACAGGTGCCGATACACTAAATACAACGAATGCTCTCGTAATTGCTGACAGTAATAATGCTCCAAAAATGGTAGTAACAAATCAAGGCAATGTCGGGGTGGGGACGGGGGTGCCGTAGGCGCCGGTACCGCTGCACTAGACATAAAGGGTAATTTGAAATTAAGTGATACCTCAACTGTTTCTGCTATTGATACCTACTATGGTGGTTTGTATCTTGGTGGGACAGCGTCTGATTATACTTATGGTATGGAAGTAGCACCTGGATCCATTACAAGGGTGTTTGGTTATAGCGGTATAGCTCTTTCGTTTACTAATGCTACTACGGATTTCACTACTAGGTCCACTGCTGACAAAAACGATATGTTTAATTTTACCCCTAATGGAGTATTTGCAATTTTGCAACCGGGTAATGGTACTGGTAGTGGAATTATTAATTTTAAAAAATCAAGGGGAACTAATACAGTTCCTACTGCGATAACGTCAGGTTACGACTTAGGTAAGTTTGATTTTTACGGATACAATGATGCGTTTAGACTCGGGGCAACAATCAAAGCAGTTTCAGATACTGGTACTGGAGTTACTGGTGCTGACATGCCTGGTGCCCTTCTATTTTTAACTTCATCAGATGGAAGTGCTACTCCAGTTGAGAGAATGCGGATTACCTCTTCTGGCTCCGTCGGCATCGGGACGACGAATCCAGGACAAAGGCTGGAGGTAGCTGGTAATGCAATAATTGGAACAAATACTGGTGGTAGTCTTTATCTCTATCAACCTAATACTAATTGGGGTATAA
>JAPLZI010000026.1 GCA_026395095.1 Candidatus Tayloriibacteriota bacterium | reverse complement strand
ATGCGTTGGCTTAAAAATAAAGTATTTTTTGGATCCATAACAAATAGTTTGGTGGAGGTATTAAAATGACCATTGCAATAGCCACGTTTAGTACCTTAAATGCTTCAAGTGTGAGTTCCATGGGTTTCAGCGATACAGCAAATAAGCTGAAAGAGTTAAGCGATAAACTTTGCGATTATCTAAGACACCCGTTAACTTTAGGATTGCAGCCGTTTGATGTTTTTAATGAACTCTGTGAACTTGCTGAAGAATGTGCGGAAGAAGGCTGGGATGGAGAAAATGCAAAACCTGTGACCAAAGCAGTTTTTGACGAAGGATTTCGCTTCCTCAAATCCTTGCCGCTTGGTACTGCCGTTCCTTCCGTAAGCGCAGAGCCAGACGGTCATATAACTTTTGAATGGTATCACTCAACATCGAGAATATTATCGGTAAGCATTGACTCTGATGGGTTTCTTCATTATGCAGCTATAATTGGTCCAAAGAAGGCATATGGCTCAGAACCTCTGGTTACGGGCACACCTAAAGCTATTGTCGATCTAATCGGGCAGGTCGTATGATAATGGCTAATGGTGCCATACCCAAAGAGATATCCGATAATGAAAGATTGGCTCGTTTTGTGGTGTACAGTCGTTGGATACGTCCGGATGAAACTGTAAAACCGGATGTATTTATACCATACTCACGCACCGAGCTGTCTGTAACGCGGCATATAGGATTGTCCGTGGAACAGCTTTGGGCTATTGGAAAAAGCGTGGCAGCAAAACGGTCGCTTTTGCTCCACGGGAGAGCCGACACGAACGTTTCTACGGTCAAAGACCAAGAGCTTTCAGTGCGTCCAACGCCTTTACCAGAGAATCTAAATCATGCAAATATAGATGGGTGGCCTACAAGTAAATCTGAACAGAAAATAAAAGCCCTTGAAATTGCAAAAACAGTTATTTTCTCGCGGCATATCATCTGAATCACTATTGCTTGACTCCTTGCCTTAAAAGCACTCGTTCAGCCTCGGGTTCTTCTTTCGCCACTCTTGTACACGCTGAACGTTTATAGGTCCGCAGAAATGTTTTAGGTTCTCCGGCTTTTTCGTCCAACGCTTTTGACTGTCAGCTTTACTGGCCTTGCGGCATTCCGGTTTGTGGCAGTATTTCTGAAGTTTGGCGTTGCGAGGGTCAGGCGGGAATAATTTCTTGCAATTACGGCATCTTTTCTTTTTTATTGACTCCATTGACCTTGTGTCTCCTTGGGTCAATGGTAGAGGAAAAGGGGAGCTTTGTGAATTACCATAAAAAAAGACGGGGAACAAAACGAAGAAAATGGAAGAAGAATATTTTATAAATTTAACTTCAGATAAGAAGACTCAAGTACTTAGCCTATCATGTTCAATCCGCCCTGCTTAATACAGTTTCGGGTCGCCGCTGATATGCTCAACGGCAAGGACATTCATCAAAAAACTGGGAAGCAAATTGCAGATTGTCATATCTCCCCATGACCTCAGGCGATATTCTGCAACCTATGCGAGTCGTAACGGAGTACCATTAGAAATCGTGTCCAAGGT
>JAPLZI010000046.1:12828-18264 GCA_026395095.1 Candidatus Tayloriibacteriota bacterium | reverse complement strand
GAAAATATTCGGAATAGAGAACCAGCGCAAAGGGAAGGTTAGTTCGCGTTTTCGAGCCGCTACCATACGCGCGACTGTAGGCGTCATTTCCGGCCGGAGGGTAACCTCGCGGTCGCCGCGATCTATAAAAGTGTAGGTTTGCTCATTTACGATCTCCTCGCCGGTCTTGGCACGATATAGGTCAGCTGGCTCCAAAACTGAGGCATTGTATTCCTCGTAGCTGAACTTTTCGGCAGTTTTCCGCCAAATATCGAATATGGCGTTCTGAACGGCCATATCATCAGGGAAGAAGTCGCGAACGCCCTTGTAGGCATCAGTTGATAATTTTTGAGGCTTGTCTGACATGATGTTGTAATCATATCAAGGCAACTATGTATTTACAAATCCTTGCGGCGGGCGCGGGCGCGATCTAGTTCGGTCAGGAATTTCTTGCGTAAACGTATGCTAACTGGGGTGATTTCGAGATACTCATCATCGCGCATGAGCTCAAGGCCGCGTTCGATGGAGAGTTCGTAGTGAGGCACGAGTGTCAGAGCCTCGTCCTTGCCTGAAGAGCGCATATTGCTCATCGCTTTGGCTTTGCAAGGATTTACATCCATATCTTCGCCTTTTGATGTATCGCCAACGACCATACCTTCATAGACTTCAACAGCCGGACCTATGAACATGCGTCCGCGGTCCTGAAGATTCCATAGGGAAAAGCCATAAGTCCTGCCGGTCGCCATAGAAGTCATCGAGCCAGTCTCGCGTTTCTCGATCTCGCCGGCAAACGGTTTGAATCCTATGACACGCGAAGACATGATGCCCTCGCCTTTTGTATCAATCATAAAAACGTTTCGGTAGCCCAGAAGACCACGGGTCGGTATTTCGAATATCATACGGACCTGATTACCATGCGTAATCATGTTTGTCATAACACCTTTGCGCTTACCAAGAGTTTCGATAATGATGCCGGAAGTTTCCTGTGGGGTATCGATGATGACTTCCTCGAATGGTTCGAGCGTAGTCACATGACCGGCCGCGTCAGTCTCTTCCTTGATGATGACTTTTGGCTGGGAAATCTGCAGTTCATAGCCTTCACGGCGCATATTTTCGAGCAGGATACCGATGTGAAGCTCGCCGCGACCGTAAACAGTCATGTAATCATTTGAAGTAAAATCAACCTTAAGCCCGACATTTGTCTCAAGTTCGCGTTCGAGGCGCTCGCGGATCTGGCGGCCTGTGACAAATGTTCCTTCACGGCCGGCAAAGGGCGAGTTGTTGACGAGGAATTGAAGTGAAATCGTCGGCTCATCCACCTGAATAGCTGGCATTGGCGTGGTAGCTTCATTGTCGACTACCGTTTCTCCAATGTAGATATCTGGAATACCAGCGATCGTAATGATATCGCCGGATTCGGCTTCACTGACCTCTAGCTTCTTCTTGCCATCAAATGTAAAAAGTTTGGTTATCTTTCCAGTGAATGATTTACCGTTAACATCTTTCACCCAGACATTCTGGGCATCTTTGATGGTTCCCTCGTAAATACGGGCGACGGCTAGACGGCCGAGGAAGTTGTCATAACTAAGATTGAAAACTTGGGCGGTAAGCGGGGCATCCTTGCTCTTGTTCGCTGGAGGTACGTGTTCGATGATGCAATCAAGAAGCGGGGTCAGATCCTTTGAATCATCACTTAAGGCCTTCTTGGCGACACCCTGGCGACCAATAGCATATATAGTAGGGAAGTCGATCTGTGAATCATGGGCACCGAGCTCGATAAAAAGCTCAAGAACTTCGTCGTGTACGCGAGCGGGATTGGCGGCTGGCTTGTCTATCTTATTAATAACGACGATAGGAAGCAGTCCGAGCTCGAGAGATTTCTTGAGAACGAAGCGTGTCTGGGGCATAGGACCTTCTTGGGCGTCGACGACGAGGAGAACCGCGTCGATAGAACGCAAAACTCGTTCTACCTCTGAACCGAAGTCAGCGTGACCAGGAGTATCGACGATGTTGATCTTCGTGCCTTTGTAGGTGATGGATGTATTCTTGGCGTAAATCGTAATGCCGCGCTCCTGTTCGAGCGCGTTGGAGTCCATGGAGCCGTCGTCGCCGTGTCCGCACTGGGTCATGATGGCGTCGGTAAGAGTGGTCTTGCCGTGGTCGACGTGGGCTATGATTGCAATGTTTCTGATTTGCATAAAATTAAAATTGTGAATGCTGGTGAGTGGCCGCAATGTGTTTACAAAGCAGCGAATGAAAAACGGGCGGATTGCCCGGGTCCATACAGTAAAGCATTAAAAGGGTAGGGTGTCAAACCGCATAATTGTGGAAATCTTCATTATTTCTTGAACAAAAATTCATACGGATTTGAACTTTTCTTCATTAAAACTTGAACTTTTCTTCACTAAAATTTTATCTTTAAGTGATAGAGTGGATGAGTGTTTAGGTTTGAACAAAAACAATATGACGATATACCTGACACCATTAGCCCTGTCCTAAACAACGCGGTGGTTAGATTCAATGCAATCGGATTAAAGCATCTGCTACGCAAACCTAGAAAGCGATCGCACGCCGAACAGGCTAAAAGATTCGCCTTGCTTCAATATGCACCAAGGATTATCGCTGATTCTAATGCTTCTATCCTATACCGTAAGGTAATCCGCTATGATCTAAAAATAACCCAATACTGGGCACTCGATAAAATCATCGACGGTAAACGTTTGAGAGTTGTCGTACGCCAGGTCGGAGATGGTAACAAGCATTTCTTTTCGATCATGGAGCGCCAAACAAAAAATCCCGCATGAAGCGAGATCCTTTGTTGTGCCTGTTATCAACTACAATGTTGATCAGAGCTTTCGCTCCCGACAGGCATGACAGTAGTTTAGACCAACTAATGATTTTGTCAAGATGTTTTTATGTAATACCGAAATCTTCATTATTTCTTGAACAAAAATTCATGAAAATTTTATCTTTTCTTCATTAAAATTTGAACTTTTTTTGAACAAAATTTGAACACCTCTCTGCTACGATTCCAGCAAGCCGGTTGCATGGCGCAGTGATGGCATTGTTAAGCCAATTTACTAGGGGTTCGAATCCCTTAACCGGCTTCATGAGTTTGGAGATTGACTTTCTATTCTGCACTAGTACAATTTGTATGATTATCTGTAATACAGACAATCTGGAGCCCAGTGCGGTGATTTGAGTTCAAGTCACCATGCCACCGGCACATAAAAACCCCGAGAGGGGTCTTTGTGTTTCTACACCATTTTATTCGTCTAGAACTTCTATTTTTCCGTTCCTAATAATTTTTAATTGTGCTCCAGAAATCACTATACCTTCAGGATTGACTAGAAGATTTCCCAAAACACCATTGAAACTCGTAATTTTTAGTAATTCGTCCTTTATCCCTTCACGATTTTTTGTTTGTGCATGTTCAGTGGCATAGGCAATTAAATTGAAAATGTCATACATGTTGGGAACGGCGAAGGTTATAGGTTTTTTAAACACAGTTTCATACCTTTCCACAAAACCAGCCATAGGAAGTTGTGTGCCGACAAACCATAAATCATTGAACAGCTCTCTTTTTGGTGATAATTCAAAGTAAACCATCGTGCTGACGTTATTAATGGCTAGACTTTTGAGTTGTTCCATAGCAATTTCTAGTTCTGGAGATATAGATAACAACACATATAACTGTGGTCGTGTTTGTTTTAGATTGGCTATTCTTGATCTGAAATCCCGTTCACCAGGCTGAAAAACCTCATCGCCGACTATTTTAATAGAAGTAGAAGCAACTTGTCTTTTAAATTCATCGAAAACGGACTGAATACCCTGATTATTTACGCGCAAGACTGCCACCTTATTTATATTTCTCTTTATCAGTTCTTTAATAAATAGCTCGGAAACGCTTGACGGTGGTGTAAAATGAATAAAATTATAATCTCCCTTGGCGATATTAGGATCAAAAGCAATATCAAGGTGCGGTACCTTGGCTTTTTCAGTTAGTGGTGACACAGCATTGCCTATTGGTGCGTACGCATCTACGATCACATCAACCTTATCAATATTTATGAGCTTGCTGGCGACACTTACAGCAGTTTTTGGATCGAGAGCGCAATCCTCAAAAATTAGTTCAAATTTCAAATCACCCTTATATTCCTGAACTCCAAGTGATAACGCGTTCTTCAATCCTTCTCCAACCTGTGCTTGTACACCCGTAAGAGGCAAAATGGCGCCTATTTTTATAGTTTCACTTGAGGTAATTTGTTGTTTCGAGCGTAATCCTAAAATAACGATTAAAACGATAACGATAATTATAACTACTGTCCAAACGAGTTTTTTATTCATGACAATATGATATATAACAGCCCACTTTTATGCAATATTGGAATCTTCATTATTTCTTGAACAAAAATTCACGAAAATTTGAACTTTTCTTCATTAAAATTTGAACTTTTTTTGAACAAAATTTGAACACTCCTTTGTTATGCTTCGCGTGTGGAAGAAAAAATTAATAAAAAAGTAAATATTAGGCCTGCAGACATTAGGTCGGCTGAAACCTGGAACTTCGATCTGTCTTCTTCTGCCGTCGATGTAGTCCAAGGTGTGCTTCTCCATGCTGCGCAACTAAATGCGTCGGATATTCATATTGATCCTAGAATAACAGGAATCTCGGTGCGGATGAGGATAGATGGACAGCTTGAAGCTATGGGAACATTGCCCATGTCGCTCCATGAGGAGGTGATAGCTCGGCTAAAGATCCTTTCCGGAGCTCGCACTGATCTTCATTCTGTTCCACAGGATGGCCGATTTAGGATCAATCTGGCTGATACTTTTTATAACATTCGCATTTCATTCATGCCCACATATCAGGGCGAGAATGCCGTGGCAAGATTGCTGCCTTCCTCGAATATGGCAAAAGACTCGTTTGCATCACTGGGCTTTACACCCGAGCATGTTTCTCTTGTCGGCAATGCACTTGCCGCATCAAATGGCTTGATTCTGGTTACCGGACCTACTGGATCGGGCAAAACGACGACTTTACGAGTGTGTCTCAGTCTTAAGGCTCTTGAACCCATATCGGTCATGACCCTAGAGGATCCAGTCGAATATGAAGTGCCTGGCGTTAGACATGTCCATATTCGCCAATCGCACGGTGTCACCTTTGCATCTGGCCTACGATCGGCATTGCGCCAGGACCCTGATGTCATCATGGTGGGGGAAATACGCGACAATGAAACTGCTCATACAGCCATCAACACCGCGCTTACAGGACATCTGGTTTTGTCTACATTGCATACGACTGGTGCTATAGATACCATTTTACGTTTATCGCAGATGGGCATACCGGATTATCTAACTGCCGCGACCATTCGGCTTATTGTCAGTCAACGACTGATCCGGGTCATTTGTAGGGAATGTGCTGGAACAAATGATAAGTGTGTTAAATGCCGAGGA
>JAPLZI010000046.1:0-12783 GCA_026395095.1 Candidatus Tayloriibacteriota bacterium | reverse complement strand
GGTCGGTCAGTTATTGCGGAGGTTCTAATGGTCGATGAAATCCTCCGAGACATGATCACGCGCGGCGAACAACCAAAGGTTATACGCGAATATGCTTTGTCGCACGGTTTTCGGCCGATGTCTCACGACGCCGATGAGAAGGTTGATTGGGGAGTGACCACTCGCGCGGAAGTGATTCGTGCCCTTAATTCCTGAATATTTCTACATGCATTGGAGCAGAAAAAACAAAATAATGTTTTTCGAGCAGATGGAGATGTATGTTTCTGCCGGTTTGTCTGTCAATGAGGCTCTGGATGTTATCGGAAAAGCGGCCAAGAAAAAAAGAGCTGACTCGATTCAGATCATGAGAAAGGCAGTTGAGTCAGGCCAAAACTTATCCACTACCCTTGAAAATGAGGTTAATTTGCCGTCTTCAGTGATTGGTTTGGTCGCTTGTGGCGAAACGACAGGGTCATTAGCACAGACACTAAAATCATGTCACGCACTTCTCGATGAACAGGATGAATTGATCAAAAAAGTTCTTTCTTCCATGACATACCCGATAGTCATAGGTATTGCAACTGTCGGACTGACTATCGGACTAGTGCAGGGAATAATGCCGCAGATAATTCCGCTTTTGTCCGGATTACACGTAGATTTGCCTATTTTAACGAAAATAGTGATAACAGTTTCTCGGTTACTAATAAATTACGGGTTAATGGGTGCTATTGGAGCTTGTGTCTTGATCGGGGCATTATTTCTTGTATACAAGAAGGTGTTTCTTGTTAGGCAGTTTGTTCATAGATGTCTAATGTATGTACCAATAATAGGAAATCTTGTTTCCCAATATTCATTAGCTCTATTCTTCCAATCATTCGGTGCCATGATAGAAGCTGGCATATCCTCGGATATAGCTTATGAAAAAGCGGTTTCTTCCATTTATCTTATTCCGTTGCGCAATAGATTGGAAAAATTTGCTGGGTCTCTAAGAGGGGGCGAAAAGATTCATATCATAGCGGAAAATATGCCGGCTTATATCGAGTCGATTATTTCTGCCGGTGAAGCGTCAGGAAATCTAGGCCGCTCTCTCGAGCGTGTTGCTTCAATGATCAGCAAGGAACTTGATTATGCTCTGAAAAGACTAACAGCTCTAGTTGAGCCGGCGATGATGCTGGGAATGGGTGGCATGGTCGGGTCGATAGCTTTATCAATAATGATGCCAATATATGACATTTCGAAAACATTACAGCGCTAAGCGCGGCATCATTCTCTTTGATGTTATTTTAGCGTTGACGCTTTCAAGTATTTTCGTCGGTTTGATAACCGTCATAACTATTCAGTATATATGAACAGTCGAGAAATAAATCGGTTTTACTGAATGTCTACAAATTACACTCGGCAGAATTTGCCGACCTGATGCTATATGAAACGAGGTCAAGATCATATAGCGCGGGTTCCTCAACTGATGTTTATAAAATTGATGCCAGAGCTGTGTGGTTTGGAAATGATCGCATCGAAACTGATATTACTGTGTCTGATGATGGCTATGATAATCATGGGTTAAGTTTTGCCGCTGTGCGTGCCTACCCAGTTGTTTCTCCCGATGGTTCTGTAGGAACGCCGCTTTGTTCTGTGAATTTTTCACAAAATACTGTCGTGGGTTCATATCAGTACTTTCATCCGCCACCTGAAACTCCGATTGCCTCGATAACGCCGATAACCTTACCGATCAATCCGCTGCTGCCGCTTACTGATCTCGTAGTCAGAAATGGTGTTGCGTACGTTTCAACTGATTCATCTATCGCATCGGATCCGGACATTTTGGTTGTCGATATTAAAGACCACAGTCATCCAGCAGTCATATCATCGTTGAATACTGGTCCAGGTATTTCGGCTATAAGTCTGGCGAATAGTTATATCTTTGCCGCTGCCGCGAGTACTGCCGCACAATTACATGTCATAAAAATAAACGGTCCATCATCGCTTTATCTAGCTAAAAAGTATCAATTACCGCAAGAAGTGGCGAGTACGTCGCCTCCTATGGGTACTGCGATATTCTACGCTAATAAAAGGATCTATTTAGGCACAGAGAGATGGAAAGAACAGGAATTGGCAATCATAGATGTCACGAATCCTGAAAATCCCGCTAAAATTTCCGGCTATGAAACTGATAGTAAGATAAATGCAATATACGCTCGGGGTGATGTCCTCTATGTTGGGGCTTCTGATCAGAATCAGTTGAGAACATTGAATATACAAAATCCTTCGTCGCCGATCCTCACGAATTCATTTAGCCCGTCAGGCTGGCAGAGACAGGAAGTGAAGTTCATCGATTATTTTGAGGATAGTTTAAGTTTCGGACGCACATCTGGGGGATTCAACATAGTGAATGATAAGGAATTATTCTCTGGCATTTCGACCTCTTCATCAAATCCGCAATATATGCTCGATATACAAGGCGGCGTATACGGGATCGTTTCTGATCGTGACCATATATTCGTTGCAACGAGAACTGTGGACCAGGAACTCTCCGTTTTCGACCGATCATTGGCCACATCGTCAGCTGTCTATTATTCATTGCCTGTTTTGCCTCAAACCATGAAATGCGATGGAAATCACTTATACATTCTCGCTAAAACTGCGCCGGTAATATATGAAATCGGGTTTTACACTGATTGAAACTATCCTGTACACAATGATCTTGTCAGTCATACTGGTCACTTTTATTCCTTATGTGCATGCAACAAACGAACAAAATATGCAATTACTGGAAGACATCATACAGACCCCGCCCTGATCGCGGTTTTGGAGCAGCTCTTGCGGTCGTGATGATTTCAATTGGAACGCTAGCTTTGTCGCTGGCGGCTCTATCAGCGGCAATAATTTATTCTGATTCTGTTAATAGGAATGAATGGAGGATTCAGGCTGGGTTAAACCGCCAAGCCTGTGATGACATGAAGGATCTTGTAAAATCCAAAGACATGTTTGTGGCAGGTGCCATCAAAATTCCGGAATTCGATTGTTCTGTTAGTTTTTAGGTTAGGTTAACACTGTTATCTTATTTATCATTAAAAATAATCATTAAAATATGCAAAATACAAAAACAAAAGGTTTTACTTTGATAGAAGTGCTTGTGGTTATCGGCATCATCGCTGTTTTGGCCGCGGTGGTTCTTGTGGCAGTGAACCCGGCGAGACAATTCAAGCTTGCCCGGGATTCACAGCGTACAGCCAACGTAAATACGCTTCTCAATGCCATTCACCAGAATATTTCAGAGCATAAGGGGGCATTTGTTTGCAATGGGACCGTACGAACCATACCGAGTACAGCGACTGTAGTGAAATATGGTGATGGTTATCCGACCTACCAAGGGGATATAGCGTCATGCCTCGTTAGCGACTACCTTTCGGCATTACCGTTCGACCCATCGATTTCCGGCGCGCATTATACCGGTGTTACCGATTATGACAGCGGTTATGAGATCTTCCAGGATTCGAATGGCCGCATCACCGCCAGTTCGACTGGGGAACTTTCATCCACAATTTCTGTTACGAGGTGATTATGTTAGAGTTAAGTAATGATTGTTGAGCACCGCTCCATAATAGTAGTTGTTCTTACAGCACTGACCATGATTGGAGTTGCTGCCGGAATAAAACTTGCGCAACTGGAAGAAATGCAGAAATCTGCTGAAAATAATCATTCTCAAATCGAGGTCTCGCCGTCACTAACGCCAGATAAAGGGTTCCTTATCAAGGAATCGCCAAAAACTGGAAATGTTTCGGGCACGCCAGTAGTCAGTAATACTGTGCCATCCGACGGGATTAGCGCCGAAGCATATATCGTCGGCGATGTGGAAACTGGCAGGATTTTTCTTGAAAAAAGGCCTGATAAGATCTTACCGTTCGCATCCATGTCGAAGCTGATCACTGCGCTGATTGCCACGAATATTTATAACAGTACTACTACCATAACAATAACTCCGGAAGAGGTGAATGTTCCGGCTGATGGAAGTGGTATTCGAGCTGGGGAGAGTTTTACGGTGAAGGAGTTGTTGTACCCGCTTCTACTCAACTCCTCAAATATTGCTGGGGAAGCGTTGGCTTCATCGACCGACAGGGCTTATTTCCTAAAACTGATGTCTGACTATTCATGGGAAATGGGCATGCCCGAATCAAGTCTCGCCGATCCGACTGGCTTGAGTCCAATGAATTCCGGCACAGCGCGCGGATTCTTTGGAATGGCACAGTATCTTTATCGCGTGCGGCCGGATATTCTGGCTATTACTAGGATTGCCAGCAGCTCTGTTGCTACTACCACTGACCATGGCCCACACATCTTTTCTAGTATTCACCCGTTTGTGAATGATCCTAGATTTGTGGGCGGTAAGACCGGTCATACAAACGAAGCACTCGATACCATGCTTACGATCATGAAAATAGACGATAGGCCGATAGCTTTTATAGTTCTTCGATCCCAAAATCGCGCTCGTGATACACGGCTTCTCATAGAAAAATTTGGGTCTATTTAAATTGGTGTAGAGTGTTTAAGAAAAAAAGAAAAAACATCACCATGGAAGAACTCCACTGCTGTATCGATTTTGTGCCTAAAGAATAACCATAATATGATGGCTCCCGCTGGGAATGTTCTTCCATGGTGATGTTTTTTCTTCTTTTCTTTATAATCTATGCAATTTATGCAAACCAGCTTTTGATCAGTTGGTCGGTTTCTTCTGGGCCCTTGACCTCTATGCAGTCTATACCGGTGGCCTTAACAGGGTAATCGTTGCCGCCATAGAACAATGCGTCACCAACGAAGAGCATATCGGATAGCGAGATTTTCAGATATTGTTCCAGCTTGTGGATGCCATAGGCCTTATTCATGCCTCGTCGCGTAATATCTATGGATGTCGTACCTCCGATCCTTATGTCAAATTTCGGAAGTTTCGGCCGTAAAATATCAATAATTTTCTGGCGTTTTTCGTGAGTCGGATCCCATTTCACCTTGAGCTCCAATGGTGCTTCCTGTCCTAATGCCGAAAATGTTATTTGTGATCCGCGATCTTCTATGATCTGGCCGAAGGTTTCCGTTGGTTTTTCTAAGCCGGATTGGTCGATTGACAGTGTAAGTGCATCCTTAACCTCCTTTCTCTCCTGTTCTGAAAGCTCCTCCTTATATTTTTCTACCCAATCGTTTTGCCAGACAAGGAGTCGTGTTCCAGATGTCGGCAGGAGATACAGATTGCTCAGGCCATCCACACCTTGCGGCAGGGATTTCAAGAACTGATTTTGAAACCGCAAATAATTTCCGCCCGAAATAACCGCTACTTGTATATTCTTGATGAGGTTTGTCAGCAACTCAGCAGTGACTGGTTCCATATCTTGCTTAGGCGGCGTCAATGTCCCGTCCAGATCGAAGATTATTAATTTTTTTCCTTGGATTGAAGTCATAAAATTGATGTCATATTGATTAACATTTTTGATTAGCGTTCAAGAACGCGTAGGAGATGGGACATTTTGATCGTGGCGACGCCAGTCGAATAGTCGGCTGCGCCGTAGTAGACATAAGCGATGCCTTTTCTGACTGTGAGCCCGCAAGGGAAGACAACATCCTTCGTTATGCCTTTACGTTCGTAGTCTTCTTCGGGTTCAAAGAGTGGTACTGCTGTTCTCGCGAGAACGACTGTTGGATCATTAAGATCAAGAAGAACTGCGCCGACCCTATATGTAGTACTCCATGAGACTCCGTGATACAGGACTAGCCAGCCAGCCTTAGTTTTGACTGGGGGCGTGGAGATCCCGACTTTGCCGCCGTCCCACATGCCACGCCTCGGCGCGATCATTTCGATGCATTGATTGATTCGTTCCTTAGAAAAATCCAATGATTTTACGAAGTCAGCGCAAATGACTTCATTTATACGATGAATGACCATGTATTTGCCGTTCACAGGTTCGGGCAGTATCACGGCGTCCTTATCAGTTACTCCTGGTGGGGTGATAGCCTCTGGTCGAGTCCAAGCGCTCCACTTGCGGTTCGAAAAATCTTTTACTCCAATCGAGGTTACAGCGACACGCGGAGTTGTGCCGTCATAACCTGTATATGTCATGAATATTTTGTCACCGATCTTTATGAGACGGGGATCTTCACAACCATAATTATCTCCGCCGTCCTTCTTGTTCTCAAAGTCTACTCGTGGAAAATAGGCTGGCTTTTCTCCACGGAAATCTATAGAAAATCCGTCAGTAGATTCGGCATAACCTAGCGTAGAAATATTTCCATTTGATACTGCTCGATAAAAAATGCAGGTTTTATTACCGATATCTATGGCGGCCGGGTTTATTGTGCCCGCTGATTCCCATAAAACGCCTGGTCTAGGTGTCAAAATAGGATTTCCGGGGAAGCGTATCATGATCTTCTTCTCATCGTCGGCGATGCTGGAAAGCAAGTTATCCACAGGTATGGTGGCAACAGCACAATATGTGTCTGTGGCTCCATAGTAGACTTCGAGCTTTTTATCACGAATGAGTGCGCCGCTAGGAAATATTGTGTGAGATACATGGCCGACCTTTTCATAAAACATTTCTGGGACCATGAACGGACCTTTTGTCCGTCCGATGATATGTCGTGGATTCTTCAAGTCTAATAAAAGAACTTCAAATCCGAAGACTTGATCGCTCCGGCCGTAACGTTGCATGTGACAATAAAGTACAAGCCAGCCTCGGTCGGTCTTTACAGGTGGTGCGCCAAGCTCCAGGTGATCATCTGGTAATCTGCGAATATTAAGTTTATGAGCGTCGACATTTTCCTGCCATTTTTTCCAATACGGTTCTGACCACATTTCTTCTGGCGGATCAAATTCGGCAAAACATATGTCTGAGGGTTTTCGATCAGTATTTATCGTAAGGAGTGCCGCCATTTTTCCATTGATTTTTTCAGGAAACAAAGCCATGGCCTTGGCATTGAATGGAGTGACCAAGTGTTTCTCCTTGATAGTCTTGAGATCCTTCGACAAAGCGACTGCAACTTTTATGTTATCAGCAGAAAAAGGGAATCCTCCGAGTGCAGTATAAAATATATAATAAGTAGATCCAATCTTCGTGACCCGGGGATCCTCACAGCCGTGTGAATCAAAATCTGTATCAGGACAGATCAGTACCTGTCTATTATCGTATCTAATTCCATCAGTCGAGGTTGCTCGAGCTATTACTGACATGGCTAGATGGTGTTCATTCAAAGGATCGGGTTCGGACATCGCCCGATATAACATCGATATTTTTTTGCCTTGAATCACAGGGCAGCCGTTGAAAGTTGCGGCGGCCTCCCAAGGATGTTCCTTTACAGGGGAGATAATGGGATTAAATTCGGAACGCGTAACAGTGAACATTGGGTATTATTTTAGCGTTCTAAATTTTTCCATAAGTCGTAAGCCATGTGAGTAATGGGTCCAGCGGCGTCTCTGCTACGCATGTAGTTTTGTCTCCACCACCGTAATAAACTAGAAGCTTATCGTCCCTTATGATGGCGCCTGATGCATAGACAACTCCTGGTTTGCCGTCGTTTTCGTATGGCATGTCCGGTGACAATATCGGCTGAGGTGAGCGATATAGAACCTTTGTCGGATCGTTTAGATCTAGAATCATCGCTCCGACTTTGTAGCCCACAATCTTCTTTGGGTTTCTCTTGTCGAAGGCGTGGTATAACAGGAGCCAGCCTAGCCTTGTTTTTAGCGGTGGGGCGCCAGCACCACGAACGAAGTGATCCCAGCTTTCCTTGCGGCCCTTATCCTCATAACCGCCGCCACCGTGATCGCCTACGGTCTTGATTTCGGGTGCCATCTCCGGACTATCGACATATGCAACTCTAATCTTCGGCGCGATGGCATGAAGGATTGCATATTTTCCATTTATCTTTTCCGGGAACAAGACCCAGTTCTTGGCACGCGAACCAGGCGGAGAAATAATAACCGGTTTTTTCCACTTCCATTGCCCCTTCTCCATATCTTTCTCATTTATAGAAGTAAGGCCGATGCGCATACTTGCCCAACCCTCAAAAGCCGTGTAAGTCATATATATACGATCGTCGATCTTAACGACTCGAGGATCTTCTGCACCACCCCAACCTCCGCCCGAAGCGTGTGCGGAGAGATCATACTTGTGAGGCGCATTCATGGGACTTTTTTCCGGCATGCCGTAACCTCTTTCTGGCTCGTACACAGGAAACGCTGAACGATTCATAAAAAGCTTTCCATCTGAAGAAGTGGTGTGGCCGACTCTGGATATTCCGTCCTTGCCGATGGCTCGGTAAAAAAGATGTATCGTTCCGGTATCATCGACGACGGCACCAGGGTTAAAGGTTCCCTCGGATTCCCAATGGTTGTGAGCAAGAGGTTTAATGATCGGATTGGCATGATGCCGATTGAGCCCGTACTGCATCTGCCGTTCCCGGCGAGCATTTAGCACGCAGGTCACGGCATAATATATAGCAAATGTTGCTATACAAACTGAAATAAAACCTATTAATAAAATCAACTCCATTATCTTTTAATTTAATATGTACAAATAAAATATATAATTATTTATTGTTTTGCGTTTGCGGTTACACGCCCATACTTGTCTTCTAATCTCACAATGTCATTCTCATCAAATTCACCGAAAGCAAGCTCGAGAAAAACTAAAGGGGAGGCGTCGCCGGCGGTTATCCTGTGATGAGCTTGTTTAGGTACGAAGCATGTATTGCCGGTCTCGAGCGGGATTCGTTCTGTCCCAATCTGGGCAATTCCACTGCCTGACATGACAAACCAAAATTCTTCTCTCTTGATATGATATTGAAGACTAAGAGACTCTTTTGGATTTACAGTAATTATTTTCACCATCGAGGGCGCACCGCTTTCTCGTGTAAACCATAGCTCATTTCCCCAAGGACGAGCATCACTGTATGGTTTGGGAATGTTCATGCATAGAATTATACCCTAAAAACATTTCTTTGTCTGTTTTGAATATGTGGGTAGCTATGTGGTAGATCGCAAAAGTTATAAAAAAGGCCGATGCGACGTCAATAGTGTAATGCAAATGTCCCAAAAGCACGATTATGCCGAAAAAGACCGAAGTTGCGAGACAAAATACACGCAAGCCCTTCATTTCCCAAAAAACTAAAGCCAAAATAAACGGCAGGCCCGTATGGCCGGAAAAGAATAAGTCTGCTCCTGAGGAGAAAATAAATGAGAAAACGGGATTTGTGCCTAGAAAATCAGCAACCCAGTTCGTACCAAAAACTGTGAGCGGACTGTGATCGGGAGGTGGCCCGAGATGAGTCATGATTACAAAAAAAGCTCTAATGACTACGAACAGTGAAACTGTTTTAAGCGTAAAGGGTAATTTTTTTGGATCTTTCAATAAGAAATAAGCTAGAACAACCCAAAAAATGATTGGCCCCCAGACAAAGACCCAGTCAACATTGTATGTCGGCATGTTCGATAATACGATATCATCGACGAAATTGCTGGCGCGTTCATAGGCGTAGAGTGAGCTAAGATAGTTTACTAGAAAAGAAAAAAACAACATGACAAAACTGATCACCATCGAATAAACGAGTTTTCGATCAGAGAATTGTTGTTTGTAAGTTTCTATTATATTCATAAGCCCTGAATGATTGGCCACGGCGGGAATCGAACCCGCGTATAGTGGTTTTGCAGACCACTGAATTACCACTTTTCTACGTGGCCCGAATGGGGCAGCGCAGCCATCCCACCTAAATCCTACATTGTTTTCTCAATATCGTCTAATCGCTGGCGGTTCTTCTCGCCGCGGTCTATGGCAACCTCGAAAAAGGGGACTCGCATAAGCCGGGCTCTTTCCATGACATATTGTCGCAATTCAGTGAGTTGCCTGTGCATGAATGAGAGAGCGGTGTCCTCTTGTTCGGCTGGCAATACGGTGATGAGCAGCCTGGCCTTTGATCCTTTGTTTACAATTTCGACATTCGTGATCGTTATGAGCGACTGGTGATTGGATTCGCGGGCAAAATACTCACCGGCCAATTCGCGGATGAGTTCTCGAAGTTTGTCGTCTCTGGTGGCTGGCATGGTTTTTGTTGTTTTTATAATTATTCCTTCTCGATCATCCTCGTCGCCTCGATCTTGTCTCCTTCAGCGATTTCGGTTTTTGATTCGATCAAGGTGCCAAACTCAAAACCTTCCCGGATTTCATTCACGCGCTTTTTCTGCTGCTGAAGTTCACGAATAGTTCCTTTGCCGATCTCTGTGTCGCGGCGCATGATGCGGACAAAACTGCCGCTCTCGAGCTCGCCCTCCTGGACCTTGCCGCCGACGACTTGACGATCCTTCTCCTTCGAAAATATGGCGACGATCTTTGCTCGGCCGGTAATCTTCTCGGTGTATTCCTTTGGAATCTTAGAAACGACAACAGTTCTCACGAATTCAGTCAGCTCATAAATTATTTTGAATGTCTTTATTTGAAGGGGAATAGCCGACCTCTCGATGACCGATGAGGCTTTCTTGTCAGGTGTGACATTGAAGCCAAGAATGATGATAGTCGGGTCACTAACGGCGAGCTTAACATCATTCTCGCCGATATCGCCGATGCCTTCAGAAACGATTTTCAACTGCACTCTGTTGTGCTTGATCTTCGCCAATTCGTGTTTGACTCCTTCTAGAGAGCCGTTGACGTCAGCTTTGATGACGATAGGAACGGAGACAATTTTTGGTTCGTCCTTATCCGAAGCTCTAGGCAAGTTGGAATCAGAGACACGCGTCGAGGCCTGCAGGCCTCGCGCTACATCTCGGAAATTTTCTGCTGAAAATTTCCTGCGAAGTGTCTCCTCATCCAACTTGCCTTTCGCTTCGTTAGACAATCTTTCTGCTTCCTTCTTCGATGTGACTGTCTTGAAAGCAGTGCCGCAAACTGGCATTTCGTTCCATCCGACTATTACAACTGGCATGGTGGCGGTAGCGCTCTCGATCTTTTCACCCTTGAAATTTTCTATATATCGCACCGGGGTGTATGATTTGCCGGCAACTACGAACGAACCGGTTTCGAGTTTCCCATTCTTGATGAGGATAGTCGCTGAGATGCCTTCACGTGTATTCATTTTTGATTCTATGACAACGCCTTCGGCTGGAATCGAAAGATTTGCTTTGAGGTCGGCGAGTTCAGCAATCAGGTTTACCATTTCTAGAAGTTCCGGGATACCGGTGCCATTCAGTGAGGAAATAGCCACGCAGGGAATATCTCCGCCCCAACCCTCGACGTATATTTCATTCTCGCCGAGCGATTGTTTGGTTTTGTTTATGTCCGCATTCGGTTTGTCGATCTTATTGATAGCTACGACATAGGGAATCTTGGCGTTTTTTATTTCCTTATAAGCTTCCAATGTTTGGGGTTTGACGCCGTCTTCGGCGGAAACGACGAGGATTGCGATATCTGCCGCCAATGCGCCGCGTTCACGGATAGAACAAAAAGCTTCATGACCGGGTGTGTCTAGGAAGGTAATGACGTGTTTTTTGTCGTCGGATCCGGTGTATTCGGCTTGGTAAGCTCCAACATGTTGGGTGATGCCGCCAGCCTCGCCAGCGACGATATTCGACTTCCTTATATAGTCGAGAAGGGTAGATTTGCCATGGTCAATATGGCCCATCACTACGACGACGGGAGAACGACGAACCAGATTGTGCTGGTTTTTGTTAGGCATAGGAATAGAGCCATACTAGCAGATTTGTGGCATAATTACCTTACTTGACAAGTGAGCTTTGAGGACGCAAGGTTATTGCATCTTTGGAGCTAGGTTTTACTCTCTGTAACTCAAAAAAATCAAACAAAAAATGAACTCATTAAATGCAATGCCGATTGTTGGCATCATCGTTGCCAGCATCGTTTGGTACGTCGTCGGTGTTAAGGGATACATAAGCTACCGGCCAAAGAAGTTCGGAAAGCTTACTACCCCCGATTATATTATCGCCGGGCTATCGGGACTGGTGGGTCCCGCGTCATGGGGTTTCGGTTGGTACGCCGCACGGCCGACGACAGGATGGTTCGATGCCATCCTGATAGCGATAAGCTTTGTTTTCGGAATCATCTTCATGGATCTCGCCTCTAATGGTGGTCCAAAATACTGCTTGGTCATCGTTGGTGCGATGGCCATGCTCATCTTTACCATAATGTTTGGTAGCACGGGTAAAGATCTTCCTTCCAATAAAGGTGAGGAGAAACCCTCCGCCGACACCTACTGAAAAGAGGTGACACTCACTTTTCAAATTCCCGCAGTATGAAATATGACTGCGGGACTCAACTGGATCTACGACATGGTGTCGCGGGTCCTGAGAGTCAGCTCTTTGAGTATGAAAAAATACACTGTAGTTAACACTCGTTCAGGGCGTGGCCCGTGTGCACACCCTTCGGAAATCTTGGCTTGCAGCCGGGATATTCCTTTCGGAACTGAAGTTTCTGATAGCCGTTTCTGTGTCTATATCCTCGAATCTCACGAGTGGTATAACCCAGATCGCTTCAGCAGCGCCCAATACTTCATTCTCCTGGAATGCGATCGCGAAGGCGGCCGCACCACAGGGATACTGGATGAAGGACCAGTTACGACTCACAAAATTGTGGGTCTAGGCGATTCCCAGCGTTATCCGCAGGAATACTTCAAGGTCGAGGGACATAAGCTGGGCACTTGGTTACTCTGGTGCTCGACTGAAAATGTCGTTCTCAATCCGAAGCTCCCGCCGATCGGCAAGTATTCGGGTCAGATCCGCGCCTCAGGTGAGGCGATAATCAATGAGCTCGTTGCAAAGCG
>JAPLZI010000064.1:47154-70900 GCA_026395095.1 Candidatus Tayloriibacteriota bacterium | reverse complement strand
TATACATCGTGCTAAAGATTTTGTTGTAGATAGCAGTATTGTTACCGAGGGCAAGAGTCACGCTCTGAACATCTATGTCAGAGTATTGTGCCTGAACACGGACAGAAATAAGCGGAACCATCTTCTGACCAACATTCAAGACTGCACTTGAAATAGGGCCAGCTGATACTGTCATGATGCCTGGGACGCCAGGAGTGGTAATACCATTTATGGTACCACCAGTAACTGGAGCCGGGGCACCGGAGGCAAGCGTACAAACGTAGCCAGCCGGACATGCAGACGAAGGAGCCGCAGCTACTGCACCACCGTTAAGAACGGCGCGAGTAAGAGGACCTACGAAACCTGTGGAAGGAACACCGTTTGCAGCTTGGTAAAGCTTAACAGCGGCCTGTGTCTGTGAACCAAAGTAACCTTTGGACGCAGCACCTGAAGCAATTGAAGGAATGTTATAACCAGCAGACATAAGTGCAGTCTGCAAAGCTACAACTCCAGGACCCGTCGATCCAACACTCAAGTTAGAACCGAAAGAATAACCCTGGGCTCCGACAACAGAGGCGAGAACCAAAACGGCTACGCCGGTTGCGAAGAGAACTTTTTTCATATCTATATTTTATAATTAACGAGACCCCCCGGTCTTACTTAATAATATTTCGGGAAGCCATCGCCTAGTAAGACTGATAATACATTCCACACTCCCTACGCTCGTACTATCGACGTCCGAACATTAGGGATTTAGTGGGTAACTTCAAACAAACATAAACATACTTAATACATGGTATTTAGTTGTCAATGTTCGTTCTTCCTCAGCTTTTACGCCTTGGGACGAACGACCTAATCAAACGACTGATAGGGCGCTCGTTGCAAAGCATTATACCTCATCGCCGAACGATGGTGCAAAACATTGGAATGTGGATAACTCTATATCATTAGACCACAAAAGTCAATCCATCCAGTATATACCGCTCTATATTGCCTAATATTGCCTATTTTAGTGAATATCGGCTCCAGCGGCGTTCTCCTTCTTTCCTTATTATTCCTTTTTGTACCAAACTTAGCAGTTCTCTCTGTATTGTTTTCTCGCTACAATCCTTGATAACTTTCGAAAAGTCTTTGATAGTCAAATTAGGTTGATTTCTTAATATGTTAACGATTTGTTCTTGTCGTTGAGACTTCTTAACAACGGTATCCGATTTACCTTTTGTAGTAGAGCTAATTTGGCTATTTTGGCTATTTTCCTTTCTGGAATCTGACCTGAAACCTGACGAAAACAAGGTCGGCGTCTTAAAGAATGATTCAGACAAAACATATCCAGCGCTTTCAGCATTTTGGGTAAGTCTGTCGCGAAGCAAACCAACTATATTGTCAATTTCCCTCACTAACAGCTTGTGGTTCATTTCAGAAATCAGATGTGAAACCTTAGCAACATTCAGAATTGAAATGGTTTCTAATGCTGCAGAAAAGATAGATTGAATAACCACATTTTTATCCCCAGGGATCGAACTTGAAGCTATAAAGGACGAAGATATCAAACCCATACCTCTGTCACGCAGTTCCCATTTCATCGGTTCCTCGTCCTTTAGAAGTCCCGAAACTAAATACAAAGCTGCAGTAATTTTTTCTGTCTTTTTAAATATGTAAATAAGGTAGTCCTCAGCCGAGAAAAAACCTAAGGATTTCCAGTTAATTGAGTCGTTGAACGAAGGTAGGTTGTTGTTGCCTGTATTTTCCATATGTCTTTTATCCTAAACCATGTCCTTTATTATATGTCCTTTATTAAAAGACATAATTTTTCCATATAAGACATGGACATTATATATAAGTCGCGGTGTTTAATGCAAGTACTGAAGCAGTGATTGTGTTATTATTATTCCATGTCAAAAAATAAGGAATCTGAAACCTTAAGGAAAGTTAGTTTCTGGAAGAATATGGAGGATAGTGCGGTGCGGGCTATACTTGCTGTAGTTTCGTTTGCTATAGCGCTTTTATCCCTTTTGGCCGCTTTTGGTAAGGCCGGCTGGGGTAACCGTGTGTTTGAGATTTTGGATCGAATGTTTGGTATTGGCTATTTCCTTATCCCCATTATCGCAATTATCTTAGGGATAGCTTTTTTACGAGAAATAAAAAGGCAGATGGAGACTCCCAAGATCATTGGCGCAGTCCTTTTCTTTTTTTCAACCCTTGGACTTATCTACCTTGTTTCTGACCAAGCGGCCGGCATAGTTGGAAGATGGATAGCTTTGCCGCTTTTGAGGTCATTGGACACTTTGGCGACTATCACTTTACTTGTAGCTGTATTCATAGTTTCCCTAATAATGATGTTCGAATGGGGACTCACCCTATCATGGTTCACTAAACGTAAGGACAAAACTGATCTTTCAAAAAAGCCGACAGAAATGGACGCCAAGGAAGAAGCAGCCGTGCGTGATGCTGTGACAGCAGTCGAACAGGACAAGAATCTATCTAAATTCCAGGATACCAAAAAATCTACGAAAACCGGCAAACTGGCATTCAGTGATGAGGAAGAAATCAATTTTGCTTCAGCGGCGATCTTGCCTCACTTAAAACCCTTCAATCCTCCTCCCCTTTCGCTCCTAGAACGAGACCGTGGAAAACCCGAGACAGGTGATATCAAGGCCAATGCAAACATCATCAAGAGAACACTTCAGAACTTCGGCATCACAGTAGAAATGGACGAAATTTCGATCGGTCCATCAGTCACAAGGTACGCCTTGAAACCCGCAGAAGGAGTCAAGCTGTCACGCATAGTGGCATTGAATAATGACCTCGCCCTAGCACTAGCCGCTCATCCTATCCGTATCGAGGCACCAATACCTGGGAAATCTCTCGTAGGCATTGAAGTTCCCAACACGGCAAAAACCACAGTCGGTCTAGCTACCCTTCTTTCATCACCTGACTACCAGGAATCTGAAAAACCTCTACTCATGTCTCTAGGCAAGGACATCTCTGGCAAGGCTCACTTCAATAATCTGAACAAAGCGCCACACGTACTCATTGCTGGAGCCACAGGTTCAGGAAAATCTGTAAGCATTCATGCACTTATCACTTCCCTGCTCTATCGAAACTCTCCTGAAAACCTAAAGTTCATCATGATCGATCCGAAACGTGTCGAGCTCACACTTTACAACAAAACCCCCCATCTTTTGACTCCGGTGATTACCGAGCCAAAGAAAGCCATCCTCGCACTCAAGTGGGCTGCCAAGGAGATGAGCCGGCGTTATGACCTATTGGAGAAGAACGCCGCACGAGACATAGAGTCTTATCACAAGAATGTACTTTCCCCAGCCCTAGAAAAGATCAAAGCGCTCGAGGCAAAAGATAAGCCAACCGAGGAAGAACGCTCGAAGCTCCCAGAGATCATGCCTTACATTGTGATCGTAATAGACGAATTGGCAGATATAATGACGACTTATCCGCGCGAATTGGAATCAGCGATCGTACGCTTGGCCCAGATGAGCCGCGCCGTCGGTATCCATCTAATTATTTCGACGCAAAGGCCATCGGTAAACGTCATCACTGGACTTATCAAGGCCAACATTCCGACACGTATTGCACTACAGGTGGCATCCCAGATTGATTCCAGGACTATTCTTGACCAGGCTGGAGCCGAAAAACTTCTTGGCGCCGGTGATATGTTGTACCTAGGCGGAGAAATGTCAAAACCGATTCGTTTGCAATCAGCGTTCATCTCCGAAACCGAAGTAAAACGCGTAGTGAAACATCTTGTTCAAGAGTACAAAGATGAAATTCTGGGAGAAATCACTCTAACTACCCCTGAAGCAGGTGGAACCGCAGCGTTCGACGCAATCGTTGATGGTGACTCATTCGAGGATGAAGACGAGATGTATGAACCGGCCAGAGAAGCTGTCGTAGCCGCGGGTAAGGCTTCTACTTCCTACATACAACGCAAGCTTGGTGTTGGTTACTCTCGCGCAGCAAAACTCATGGATATGCTCGAGGAGCGCGGCATTATCGGTCCAGCAAATGGTTCTAAACCACGCGAGGTCATTGGGGTAGGAGCAGGCATCGAACAGGAGAATACGAATGCGATGCCTGACAATGTCTCCTCATGAACTTCACCCGAACAAAATTCGTTAAGTTAATAAGGATTGTTTTATTAGTAATTGTACTTGTAGTTATAGTCGGGTATGCCGTATTTCGCTCTCTTCCCTATGTTCGTGGCCCAGAAATAATGATATTCCAACCGATCAACGGTTCAACGATTGATTCGACAACTATGACCATAGCCGGCCGGGCGATTCGGGTCAATTCACTCACGATGAATAACAATGTAATTCCAATAGACGAATCGGGAAACTTCAAGGAAACGGTAATCGTATTCCCTGGAATCAATATAATATCTTTTGATGTGACAGACCAGTTTAAGAGATCAGCACACTCAGAGCTTCGAGTTTTCGGTGCTCGATTGTTTTAAACACTCAGTTTTGTTAGCCTCGCCCTATCTAATTGGCTCTATTTGCCCACACGTTCGCGATATTCAGCAGTTTCAGTATTTATCCTGATTATGTCTCCTTCATTGACGAAGAGAGGTACATTTATAGTAGCCCCAGTTTCCAAAGTCACGACTTTTTGACCGCCCGTAGCTGTATCTCCTTTGATGCTTGGTGGTGCGTCCGTGACTTTCAGTTCGGCTAAGATAGGAAACTTGAAACCAATGGGGTTATCCTTGAATATAAGCTGTTCAACCATGGTATTGGGTTTCAAGAATTTTCCTTGCTCCCCAACTTCTTCCTGAGTGGCCTTGAAACGCTTCGACGGATCTTCTGGATCGGTAAACCACCACTCGCCGCGGTTATTGTAGAGATATTTTACTTCGTGAGTCGTAAGCTCCGCCTCTTCAATCTTTTCAGAGACGTGGAATGAATACTCAGTCACCTTACCAGTGATAAGGTTCTTGAGTTTGGTCGCATTGACCGGCTTGCGCTGTTGTTTGCGGAAGATATGACAACTTACGACCTCATAAGGCGCGCCTTCTAGGACGATAAATTTCTTCTCTGTAATTTCATTGTATTCGAGTAGGGACATATTTTTGTGTGTGAATGATTAGAACTCATATCCTAGCCGAAAATAACCAAAAAGGCAAAAAACCGTCGGAATTTTTCCCGACGGCGGCTAAAGATACGGCATACTCTCAATAGGGACCGATATGTAAAGTGTGGTCACCCCTACAGTCTTGTACAAATTTGGTCCGAGCTGCCTTAGCCCTCGCCTTGTTTTCTTCAGAACCAGCAACTCTGACTTGTTCGTTGTGGTCAGCAATTTCACGATTGAAGTGCTGTTGTCTCATTACTGCACCGAAGAATCCCCAAGCAGCCGCACCGCGGGCCTGTCGTTCAAGACACTGCATTTCATGCTTCGTTAATCTCTTTTTCATGGTAAATTAATCTATTGGCATTCTACATAATACAAACGCAAAAGCAAAACCCCGCCGTGAAGCGGGGATTTGCTAAATAACCCCTAGGAATTCCTCTTCAGAAACATCAATCTGCTTGAGGATTTTTCGGATTATGTTTCTGTTGACCTTGCTGGAATGCACAGACACACAAGTTCTGGATTTCTTTTCATGATTGATCATAGTTACGTGGCTACCACGTTGGCGGGTCGCGATGTAGCCAAGCTTCTCCATGGCTTTGATGAGCCTTGATGGAGAAATAGGCTGAATAGACTGCATTATCCAACTGATACGCTGACGGGAAGAGCAAACTCCTTTTGTCTTTTCTTCATAGAAGTTTTTTCATGAGGTATCTCCCAGCCTTGTTCTTTACTAACTGACAACCAGCCCGCCAGAGCATCTCTTGCCATTGCCATCACTTCATCCAAGGTCTCGCCCTGGGTGATACATCCAGGTAATGACGGAAAATGAGCGACGTAACCACCATCCTCTTCGTCCTTCTCGACTCTTGCGACATAGGTATAATTTCCCATGCTCAAAATAATATCACTATTCATGATGTTTACAAGTCAGAATAATTTTAGTAATTGCTATTCGTTCAGCTTTGCTCTAATCTTGGCCAGAATCTCGCCGCGGAGCTTCGTATTCTCCTTTAGAGCCTGCCTAGTAGCGTCATAACCGCGGCCCATAGACTCTCCTTCGTATTTGTAGGAAGCACCAGAATGTTCGATAAAACCAAATTTTTCGCCAAGCGCAATAATCTCGCCTTCTTGAGATATACCTTCGTTATACATAAGATCGAACTCGGTTTGCTTGAATGGGGCCGCTACCTTGTTCTTAACTACCTTCACTCGAACTCGGCCACCCATAATCTCCTCACCCTTCTTGATTTGAGCTATACGACGGATGTCGAGACGGACAGATGAATAGAACTTCAGGGCCTTGCCCCCGGGAGTAGTTTCAGGATTTCCGAACATGATACCGATCTGCATACGAATTTGATTGATGAATATGACCACAGTCTTTGACTTGGCAACTATACCCGTGAGCTTGCGCAATGCTTGCGACATGAGTCGAGCTTGAGTGCCGACATGATGAGCTCCCATATCACCCTCTATTTCAGCGCGAGGAGTAAGTGCGGCGACAGAATCGATGACAACAACATCCATGTTCCCCGTTCTTATCAAACTATCTACTATCTCTAAAGCTTGTTCACCTGTATCCGGCTGAGAAATCAACAGGTCCTCTGTCTTCACTCCCAAACGCTTGGAATAATCGGGATCCATAGCATGTTCAGCATCGATATATGCGCACATGCCACCCTTCTTTTGTGCCTCTGCAATGACATGCAGGGCAAGAGTTGTCTTACCAGATGATTCTGGACCGAATATCTCTATAACACGACCACGAGGCAAACCGCCAATACCAAGTGCAGCATCAAGGCCAAGCGAACCTGTTGGGATCGCTCCGACATTTACTTTGGGTTTGTCACCAAGACGCATGATCGAATCTTCACCAAATTTGACTCGAATGGCATCCAGTGCGCTTTTAATTTCAGCACTCTTATTTTTTATCGGCGTCTCTTTAACGACATCTTTAATTTGTGCCGCTGTTTCTGGAATATTTTTTTTAGACATAGTTTTATCTAGCCACGTATGGCAATAAGCCCATAAAACGTGCACGCTTCACCGCCGTAGCAAGTTGGCGTTGGAATTTCGCAGAGATTTGTGATCGTTTGCGACTTATGAGACGGCCGTGTGGATTCAGAAACTTACGGAGTACTTCCGTATCCTTATAATCGATGTGCTTTATATTATGTTGACTAAAATAGCATTGTTTTTTCATGGAATTTATTTACTGGTTAGGAATTGGCTAGAATGGTATGTCGTCTGGATTAATGTCTTCTTGCGGATACTCGATCGCTTCACCTGGAACTTCCTTGGTGCCATCCTTGGCGCCATCCGCGCTCTTGCCCGATGAGGCACCTGCCGAAGATCCCGACGCACCTGGACGGGAACCAAACTGGACATTGTCGGCAATTATTTCGGTGCGATACTTCTTTGATCCGTCGGGAGCATCCCATGAACGAGTCTGAATACGACCCTCAACGAGTGCCTGTGAACCTTTCTTCAAATACTGTGCAGCAAGCTCTCCCATGCGAGCAAAAACTACTATATTGTGAAAATCAGTTGACTCCTTTTTGTTACCATCCTTATCCTTATAAAAGTGATTGGTGGCTAAACTGAAATTCGCAACCTTCGTGCCTGAAGGCATAGCCTTTAATTCAGGGTCTTTGGTCAAATTTCCTATAATGAATACTTTGTTTAGATACATAGTGATTATTTAATAGATTAAACCTCTTTAACCATTTCGTCTATGCTCTTGTCTATCTCAACGACGGTAGCTGGCGCGGCTATAGGCGCTTCTCTCCTAGGAACTTGTGCTGATTCTATCTCGCCTGCTCCCATAGGCTTCCTTGCAAATGAGGCAGCAATAAGTGAAGCGCGCTTGCCTAGATAGGTATTTTCTCGAACCGTCGTCGTCACAAGAAGTCGTAGAACTGAAGGAATTACTTCGACTGTTTTCTTTATGGCATCGATCTTATTGGAGGCTGCCTCAAATTTGACCCAGCCAAAATGAGCCTCATCGTACTTGTCATAGGAACCTGATACCATCTTTTTAGATATGGTATAGGCCAGCTTCTCATGATGAGGAGCTTCTTCGGCGATTATGACACCGCCATTCCTAGTTATGACGTCCTTAACACCAGAAGCCTCGGCCTCGATGCGTTCCTCCGGCAAACCGGCTAGGAGATACCCGATCTCATAGACTGACATACGATCATCTCGAACATTTTCGTCCATAGTTTTGTGAGCAAGTGATCCCTTGAATGACCTCGGGAACCCGTCCGGCCTCGCAATTCCTATGCGGAATTTGGAGACCTCGCGGGACTTACTCTAAATAATTATTGATATGTTTCGAGATTAACACGCTTTCACCCTCTTGCGCAAGGGCGCCCTATCATCCCGATATATCCATGGTATGACCGAAATAATGGGGCTCGATCAGAATATCACACCAGTGTTCAAATTTTGTTCAAAAAAAGTTCAAATTTTAATGAAGAAAAGATAAAATTTTCATGAATTTTTGTTCAAGAAATAATGAAGATTTTTGGTGAACATAAGATGAATATAAAAAGATACAAAAAAGAGCGGCCTGAAAGGACGCCCTTGGGTAAACCATGCAAAGTCTAGTCAAATAATCTCCGCGCACTCAGCGTTGAAAGTGAATTGGCCGAGCGGCCAAGGAAACCCCATACGATTCCACCAATCCGCTGCGGCAGGTGTTTTTTTCCGAAGAGCGTTCAGCGCCTCCTGCTGATCAACAATGAAGCACTGGGCAGGTTTGACTTTTTTTCCATTAACAACACCGACAACTGAACCTCGTGGTATCCCAACCTCAAGGAAAGGCATTTCAACTCCAATCCACTCGTTGCGAATCGCAACCGGGACCTGACCGCTTGGTGTTTTTACGATACGCATTCTCCCATTTCGGGTGTTATCCTTCATTGTTTACCTCATATTTTGATTGTTTGCTGTGCCAGATGGCATTATACATGTTGTGATAAAAATCTCTATTTCCTCACAAACAGCGGTGTAGCAGGCGTCTTATTAGTTTTTATCAACTCTTTAATAGTCCCTGAGGTGTCCGGTAATATCGGCCCTAACATCTGAGCAATCACGAACAAACGAACGCATAGATCACGAATGATTCCTTGCGCCGCAACTTTATCCGTCTTTATGAGCTTGAATGGCTGTCTGTCCTGGATGATGTGGTCAGCTTCAGAAATATGCTGCCAGATAATATTCGAGGCCGCATGAATATCAAACCTTTCTATAGCCGCCTTAAAATCATCTGGAATCGCGCCACTAGTAGCGTCGCCAACACTAACCGGCACTTTAATCGGTGCTTCGAGATTATCCTGCGCCATTTTCATTACTCTACTGACCAGATTCCCTATTCCGTTCGCTAACCCCGCATTATAGGCCTCCTTGAATTTCTCCATCGTAAAAGGACTGTCTTCAAAAGAAGAAACCTCTCGCGCCAAATAATAACGCAGGGCTTCTTTGCCATATTGAGTGACTATCTTGAGCGGATTCACCGTGTTGCCAAGGGATTTTGACATTTTAACTCCACCCTCGCCTGTGATAAACCCGTCAATCACTATCGTTTTGGAGTTTGGCAGCCCAGCAGCCATGAGCATCGCCTGCCACATCGCTGACTGTTGTCGCAAATTATCCTTACCGCAATATTGAACGACACCATCTGCATTTACCCATCGTCTCTCAAAGTCAGCGACACAATCCGGCCAGCCCGTCGAAGATATATAATTTATGAGTGCATCAAACCAAACAAACATAACCTGCGACTCATCTCTAGGAACCACGACGCCCCAGGGCATTTTTGAAGCCAATCTGGAAATACTAAAATCCTCCAACCCGCGCTTAACAAAAGCCTTTATTTCATTGAACCTAAAATCCGGCAAAACGAAGCTGGGATTCTTCTCGTACATGTCCAACAGCTTCTGTTGGAACACACTGAATTTGAAAAAGTAATTTTCCTCCTCGATAATCTCCAAGTCCTGCAAAGGGTGAAGCGGGCAACGACCGTTAATCAGTTCAGAATCAGTCTTTTCTAGTTCACAGCCGACACAATACTTCACAGAATAATTTTTCTTGTATATAAACCCACCCTTATCTACTCTCTTCCAAAATTCCTGCGCGGCTGCGATATGATGAGGATCTGTGGTGCGAATAAAATTCACTTCAGGTGAGATACCGAGCATATTAGTTAGATCTTTAAATTTCTGTGCCGCCTCATCACAATACTTTTGGACCGGAATATTTAGTTCTTGAGCTTTCCTGTAAATCTTCAGACCATGTTCATCTGTTCCAGTGTTGAAGAACACATCATAGCCTAACAGTTTTTTCCAGCGCGCGATGATATCGGCCCGAATTATTTCCATAGCAAAGCCGATATGCGGCTCAGCATTTACGTACGGCAAAGTCGTAGTTATGTAAAAAGTCTTATTTTTCATATTTTTGTGGACGATATACTCTCGGCTATTTGTGCCTTCTTGCGTTTGTCGACGTCATTGATGTATTCCATGAGAACAGCCGAGAGCGGAACAGCTATAAGCGCGCCGAGAATACCCGCCAGCTTGGCACCGACGATAAGAGCCAAAATGACTACGATAGGCGAAATACCCACGATCTTTCGCACGACCAAGGGATAAAAAAGCTGACTTTCGAATTGGTAGATGATGATATAAAGGCCTATGAGCAATACGCCGGTCCCGATGCCCGCATCAGCAAAAGCAAGCAGTATGGCCGGCACAGAAGAGATAATCGGACCGAATACAGGGATAATCTCAAAAACGGCAGCCAAAAGCGCCA
The DNA here is from genome assembly GCA_026395095.1 of Candidatus Tayloriibacteriota bacterium. Taxonomy (GTDB): domain Bacteria; phylum Patescibacteriota; class Minisyncoccia; order Phycocordibacterales; family PALSA-1337; genus C7867-002. Next base: position 60,013 of record JAPLZI010000064.1, on the reverse strand, counting down.
GGAGCAATGCGTGCTTGATCCCCACAATGAGTAGAGTGAGATATACCAGAACACCAACCACTACTCCCAGTATGAGCTGTCCTTGGAGCCAATACCCTATTTTTCGCTGAGAGCGCTTCCAAAGATCAATAATATAATTATGGTGCCTTATCGGAGTCACTATACGCAAGAAATCAGCAACACCATCTTCCTGAACAGAAAAATAAAAGGCCAGGACGACTATGAGTATAAAACCAAGAAGTCCGCCGAAAATAAAGGTGGCCGTCTGGAAGGCTCCCGTGGAAGAGCCTGTGATGAGAGACTGTAAACCTCCGATAAAATCATTCATCGATATTGTGCCCGGGGCAATGGAAGTTTGTCCTACATTAATGCCAAGGCTCTGGACTGGAGCCCAAAAATTCTCAACCGAAAATGTCTGAGGAACATTCTGCAGGAATGCAATCAGTTCGTTAGCCACAATCGGCACAAAGAAAATTATGAGCGCCATGAGACATATGGCAATAAAAAGGTAGACGAATATTACAGCCAGGACTCGGTGGACACGGTATTTTTGCAGTTTTAATACTGCCGGTTCCACTGATGATGCCAAAATTACTGCGGCAACTACTGCCAAAACCACATTGGAAATATAGTAAATGACAAAAAATAGGATACCGACAAGAAAAAATTTCACGATACTGCTCGTGGCTAGAGAGTGCTTAACAAGGGAAGGTTCCGACATAAACGCATTGTAACACCGGACTCCTATTCGGTAAAACTAAGTAGGGGTGAGAGTTTTTCGGTCTTGGCCCTGCCGACAAGCGCCAAATTGAGACCCGAATCTACAAAAATCTCTTGTGCCAGCCTCTGAATATCAGCCGCCGTGACTGCGTTGACCTTACTAATATGTTCTTCCGGACTCTCTATTTTCCCTTTTAGGATCTCCTCGCCACCGGCAAATTCAGCCCGAGCCTCTGATGTCTCAAGTTCGAGCAGTGTCGTACCGGCAATATAATCCTTGGCTTTTTTGAGTTCAGCCTGCCCTACGAGTTTGGTTTTGAGCTGGGCACATGCGGCAAGGATCTCTTTTACAGCTATTTCGACGCGGCCATTGTCGACGCCAGCCGATATTGTGAGATCGCCGTGGTCAGTGAACGGGTCATTCGACGCTCTTATGTAATAACATATACCTAGTTCATCGCGCATTTTGGTAAATAGACGTGAGCTCATACCACCGCCTAAGATCGTGGACAAAACCTGCATTGCGGGGATCCTCGGGTCGTGTATGGAGAATGTGCGCACGGCTATAACGAGGTGAGTCTGATCAGTCTCTTTGTATTCGGTTTTTACTGCCGGTGATTTCTGGGACTCTTTTACTGGCAGTTTTCCCTTCTTTTCTACCGTCGAGATTTTAATAAAAGCTTTTTCTACTCTATCAATGATATCTTTCTCATCGAAAGACCCCGCGACAGTGACAATAGTTGCCGAACCGACGTAATGATCATTACGATATGAGACGAACGAATCGCGACTGAATGACCGAATGTTTTCTTCTGTGCCTATGATATTCCAGCCGGCCGGCTGATCACCATGCATCAGTTCAGACAAGACATCATGCACATGGCGCTGTGGCAGATCGCGATACATGCGCATTTCTTCGATGATGACACCTTTTTCTTTTTCAATCTCTTTTTCATCGAAAAGAGGGTTTAGATACATATCTGAAACTACATCGAGGGCTGTGTCGAGATGACGGGCATCTGCCTTGACCCAGTAACCGGTAACCTCCTGACCGGTAAAGGCGTTGTAATGAGCACCAATACCGTCTAGCTCACGGGAGATATCGCTCATCTTGGGCCTCTTCGGGGTGCCTTTGAAAACCATATGCTCCAGGAAATGGGATATGCCATTGTTCTTTTTATTTTCATATTTCGAGCCGGCCTCAACCATGACGAGAACCGCGATGGAAGGATTGTCGATCATGGGTATCGTTATGAGACGAACGCCGTTCTTGAGAGTAGTTTTGTTGAATTTCATGAATTCAATAGTAGCCTAACTATGCCATGTGAACAAGGGCGTCTAAAAAAATTACCCACCCGGTAAAACCGAGTGGGGTTGTGCAACTTACTAGCTCTTTGACCGTGCTAGCTCGTCGCGATGATCGTGGAGACTTCGAAAGTGTTGGCGAGGGTGAACTGGAACGGCATGCCAACACCGCCCTTGTGGACTTGATCGGCGCCGGGAGCGGTGGTCGTAAAACGGCGAGCAACGGTGGCCTTCGAAGTCGTGAAGGTTGGATCGTGCGTGCCGCGGAGGGAATGCATCATTTTCATGGGTGGATTGGCCTCCCCGTCTACTGAATTCGACGAAGGCGAAGACACAATAGAAGGAGCGGCTAGACTAAACTGTACCAGAACACAAAAACGACGCAAGGGGGGCTGTGGATATGCAACTAGCCGATAGTTTTGTACAAAAAATCAATAAGTTCCTGCCCTTCTTTTATGCGTTCTTGTTTCCCCGTATCCCTATCACGCACAGTAACGCCCGCGCTTTTTTCTATAGTCTCAAAATCAACAGTCACGCAGAAAGGTGTACCAATCTCATCCTGACGGCGGTAGCGCTTGCCGATATTGCCATTGTCGTCAAATTCAACCGCGCCAAATTCTTTTTTGAGCATCGCATATATTTCGCGAGCTTTCTTCACCAACTCCGGCTTATTCTTGAGCAACGGAAAAACTGCGATCTTAACAGGCGCAACTGACGGAGCAAGTTTCAAATAAGTGCGTTTCTCGCCACCCATCTCGTCCTCCGTGTAAGCATTTGAAAGCACTGCCAGAAGCGATCGATCAACGCCGAACGACGGCTCGATGCAATGCGGAATGAACCGCTTTTTTGCCTCATCATCATAATATGAAAGGTCTACTGTACTGAACTCCGAATGTTTCTTGAGATCATAATCCGTTCTGTATGCCAAGCCATAAAGCTCGCTCCTACCAAACGGAAAATCAAACTCAAAATCAATCGTTCGCTTGGAATAAAAAGCCCGTTCGTTGTCTGGCACTTCCAATTCATGAACCTTGCCGGCGTCTAATCCTATGTCTTTATTGAAAGCATGCACTTCTTTTAGGAAATGCTCGAAGGAATCCTTCCAATTCTCCGGGTCAACGAAATATTCGATCTCCATTTGCTCGAACTCACGCGAACGGAACAGGAAATCACGCGGCGCGATCTCATTCCTGAAAGCCTTCCCTATCTGCGCCATACCAAAAGGAAGCCTCGGATGAAATGTATCTATGATATTTTTGAAATTTACAAACATACCCTGGGCAGTCTCCGGACGCAAATAAGAAACCGAAGAAGCATCCTCGATGGCGCCAACATGAGTCTTGAACATCATGTTGAACTGTCTGGCTTCACCCAATTTACCATCACAATCCGGACATTTGTTCGTCTTTGCATTTTCTACAGGAATCTGATCAGCGCGAAAACGATGTTTGCACTTCGCGCATTCAACCAGTGGATCAGCAAAACCGGACACGTGTCCGCTCGCTTCCCATGTCCTAGGATTCATGAGGATAGCTGCGTCCATTCCGTACATATCATCGCGACCCTCTACAAAGCGCTTCCACCATAGGGCTTTGATATTATTTTTCAGAGCTACACCATAAGGTCCATAATCCCATGTTCCAGCCAAACCGCCATATATCTCCGACCCCTGAAATATAAAACCTCGCCTCTTGCACAGAGACACGATAGAATCCATTAATTCCTCATTTTTTTGCTCTTTTTGCATAGGGGCATTTTACTCTAATCACCAGCACAGCGCCACTTTTCTTCCCATCCCCAGCACTACCGTACCACCGCCGCGTCTCCTGGCTTGAAAGTCGGATCCGTATTGAAACTCGTGGTCAGATAACCCTGCGAACTTTCCACCTTAGAGCCAGTCCAACTGTCCGTACCAGTAAAGCTGGCTGGATTTACCACTATAGGTGCTGAACCGATCTGATCAACAGAAGGTTCGACTATTATCTGGAATTGCGCTTCCTTGCGGATATTATTGGCAGAAGTGAAAGCTTCAATGTTGCCGACATTCCATGTAACCTTGCCACTATTCTTATCATAGGTAATATCTTCGCCTTTCGGACTCACTTCTCCCGCCCAAGAAACACCCGGTGGCAAAGTCGCCGAGACGACTCCGTTACTTATCATGTTCGAAGTATTTTCAACCGACCAAATAACCGTGTAAGTCGTTTTCTTTTCGGCTACGGGCGGTATCGGACCATAATTTACAAATGCACCACCATTCCTCACAAGGCGACTCGACAACGAGGCAGTCGTAGCAATTCTTATTTTGCGGATGACTGTGCCAGTATTGAGAGGCACATTATTGGAGCTTGTCCTGTCTCCGGACGCCGTACTTGAAATCGTTATTTCGGGATTGAGAATGTGGGTATAAGATCCCTGACTCTCCGAAGGAGTGACACTGAAGGACAAAGACCCGTTGGCACCCGATGCAATCGATGCCAGCTCCGGATTTGTCTTCTGGTCCCAGATAACATCGTCAGAGAGCGATCGGAAATAACCATTCCAGGTAGAAACATTATTCTTGTCATAGGCCGATCCAGCAAGGTGCGCCGTAATAACGACGTTCGACAATGTTTCCGGAAGATTGTTCTCCCAACGCAAGTTCATTTGGAGAGGCCGGCCGATAAAACCGACATGATCATCCCTCGAAGCATCCCCATCGACAGCGATCGTAATTGTGACAAATGGTTTTTTTATGTTTAGGACCTGCTCTGTTTCCATGAATGTAGTGCCGATGATCGTCGGATTGCTGGGACTCTTTGCACCGACAGTAAAATGAAAGACTTTGAAATCGCTATCTTCACCGGTAAGCGCACCCTTGATACTTATCTTGCGTTCTCCCCCGGGCGGTATGTCGCCTATTGACCAGACATTGTCGCCATTGACCGGGCGGACAGTCGAAGACTTGAAAGTGTAACCAAAAGGATATGCCGCCCGCATGATCACATTTTTTATCGTATTCGTTGAATTTGATTTGATATCGATATTAAGATCGAAAGGTTGCCCCGAAATAGCCTCTTCTGGGGCCGATGTAGTAAGCGAAACAGGCGAAGCATTGACTATGACATCATAACTAGATTCCTTTGTGAACACGGAATTTGAACCGGCAATGCCGTATGTGACTGCCGCAGTGATCTTCTTCTGGAGATTTTGTTCGCCAAAGATGACTGCATCCACATTCTTCGTAACTGATCCGCCGGAAGGAAGATCCCCTAAAGCCTCTCTGTAAACTTCGAGAGACTGGGTAGTGTCAGCCGGGTCAGTCGTTCCGGCAGGAAAATGAACTGAGAGATCGGCCGTCTTTAGGGCCACGGTATTCTTGTTTTTAACGGTGATAGTAAATGACACGGGCGTACCGCCAGGAACAGAGATCGGCCCGCTTATGTTTATCTCGATATTATTTCCAGAAATAAAATTGGCTCCGTTCCAAAATACGTATGCCCCAACCCCGACAGCGATCACACAGAAGATCGCGGAAAATATCAAAAGTTTGGTGAAAAATGACATTGAATGATGTGACTCGTTAGATGCTCCGCCTGACACTCCCGTTCCATTCTGCTCTCCAGTGTTACCCCAATCTGATGGAACATCTGAAGTCTCATTGCTAATATGCTGTCTCCTCCGTGAACGGACATCCGGAGCATTGCGGGAATACAATGATTGCTTAAGATCCTCAATACGATTATTCTCGTCAGACATTCTATGATTATACTACAAATGGCTTTCTTTCAGGGCCTTGTTTATGTGTTGATTAATAATAGTCCTTTTTTTAGAGATTTTCGCGAGTAATGTTCGGTTTATGTCACTTGGATTTTCTGAACCCATAACAGACGCCAAATCGGCGTCATCACCAACATATCCCATATTTTTCAAGATCATAAAAACGCCAAGCGATTCGAAGGTTCTTAACTCCTCCGTAGTCAAACCCTGATTATTAGCAAGAAAAGCTGTCAACGATTCGACGCAGTTAAATAGTTCATGATGTGGCTCCTCACCGTTCAAAAAGCGCTTAAGGAGCAACCCTATTCGTACTGCAATTTCTGATTTTGCCAATCCTTGGCCACCATTATTGTTATCCTGCGTGCTTGTCAGACGCCAAAATTCCTTACCCCGAACAAGCGAATAAACGCCCATCGAGTAATCCTGTGTGAAATATCTAAGCTTTGATTTTTCCAAACGTATTCCCTGGGCGACGGCCTTTACCAAACCGAAGTCACGAGTGAACAACGACAATATCTTGCCCGCTTCACTATATGGCTGCGAATCGATCACGAATCCAGGTGTTGTGTGTATGGAATACATATGTTACAACCCCTTCAGGCCAAGCGTCTCACCAAATTCAATTGCACTAAGGTTCGTTGAACTTTTTATATTCTTTTCGTATTTTGTAATCAAGCTTCGTAGGTCATTCGTGGCAACTAGCACTGCCTGGTCTTTTATTGAAAGGCCTTTTTCCTTGCGCAGATCTTGTATTTTTCGTAACAGTTCTCGAAGTTCACCTTCCTCCTTGAGCTCCGCAGAAATGTTTAGATCCAAAGATACTTCCTGCGCCTGTGCCGAATCAAATACGATTTCTTTTACATTTACCTCATCCCTTATCAATCCGAGAAGTTCAGAACTTAGCTTTTTAACTTTCTCGTCCTTAACGATCAGTTTTTGGAGAGGTTGCCTGACGTTTATCTTGGCCGTCATCCGGGCATCAAGACCGAGCGAGCTAACTTTTCTCACGAGCTCCATATCAGCAATGATATTCTTGTCCACATTTCCCAGCGCTGGCCAATCTTCTAGATGGACGCTTTCTTTCTCCTCCCCCACTTCACCATAGAGCTCTTCGGCAAAGAATGGCGTAAACGGTGCCATTATTTTCGAAAGAGTTAAAATCACATACTTCGTTGTCTGCAAAGCCTCTAACTTATCTTTTCCCTCATTTTTGAAACGGTCACGCGAACGACGGAGATACCATTGCGACAAATCAGCGACAAAGTCCCTGATAGCCCGAGTCGGTTCAAGCAAAACATATTTATCGAGATTGGAGGTTACATTCAGGACAAGTTCATTGAGCCTGGCGACAATCCACATATCCAATACGTTCGTCGACCCTCCAGAAGCTTTGACTTCATCGATCGCATAAGTTTTATAAAAAGTCGTGACATTCGCGGCTAGGTTGAAAACTTTCCTTATGACATCGTCGACTGTCTTGACATCAAAATTCTTTGACTCGCCCGGCTGGTTGATGGAGTACATCCAGAAACGCAGAGCATCGGCGCCATATTTATTCATCGCTTTCCAAGGGTCGACAACATTGCCAATAGACTTCGACATCTTCTTGCCTTCTGGATCCAGAATATGTCCGAGACAAATAACATTCTTGAAGGCCTTACCCTTGCCCATGAGGACTCCAATAGCGTGCAGAGTATAGAACCAACCTCGCGTCTGATCTATTGCCTCGGAAATAAAGTCGGCGGGATAAGCAAGCTTCTGTTTTCCTGAAAAACCAAACAAACCTTTTTTTCCGATCTCAAACGGATAGTGATCTTGAGCAAATGGCATAGCGCCGGAATCAAACCAGACATCCATGACTTCTTTGACGCGGCTCATAACTCCGCCGCAAGCACATTCGAGTTTGACCTCGTCTATGTAAGGCTTATGGAGATCGAGCTCGTATTCAGAATTGTGCGGCAAGATGGAAAAATCAACCTTTCTGACTTCGGCATTTCCGATATAGGACTCCATCTCGCTTTGGAGCGAACGCGCGTTGTCGAAGCCTCGAGCTGCGGCAAGAAGCATCATGGCCGGAGTTGCGTGGGTGATCACGAGAATCGTCTTTCCTTCGTAACTTTTTTCCATGTCATACAGGAAGTCCCCAACCCTCTTTTTGACTGCACCGTATAGTTCGCCGCCGTTAGGCACCTTTTTAAAGCGTTCAGACCATGGAAATTCTTTTCCAAATTCTTCGACATTTTTACCTTCCCACTCCCCGCCGACTTCAAACTCATGCAAACGGTCGTCCTCAATCACCTGGATACGGGGACAGCCAAGGCTTTTCTCCAGCATCGCCGCCGTCTCTCTAGCGCGCGCAAATGACGATGTGTAGATGACATCTATATGCATCCCCGCCAAAGTTTTCATGGCTTTCTGCACCTGCTCCTTCCCTTTGTTAGTAAGATGGTGAATATCTTTGTCCTGGGAATTAAGAACTTCCTTAACATTATTTTCTGCTTCGCCGTGACGCATCACATAATAAGTGTTGCATGGCTTTTTCGAGACATCCGCGATCGAGCCAACAACCTTCTTTTTGCCGCATTTCTCACAGATCCATACAGGGAGAGGTGTTCCCCAATAGCGTTCCCTAGAAATCGCCCAATCTTTTACCTCGCGCAGCCATTCGCCGAAACGACCATCTCTGATGTGTTCAGGTTCCCAATGGATGCTTTCATTTTCTTTGATCAGATCCTTCCGTAAATCCGACATGCGTATATACCAGGAATCACGGGCAAAATATATAAGCGGAGTTTTGCAACGCCAGCAAAATGGATAGCTGTGCTCGTGTTTTTCCTTGTGAAAAAGCAATCCGCGGGCCGCCAGATCCTTGATGATGGCAACATCTGTGTTCTCATCTTTGACAGGCAAACCAGCGAGAAAACCCGCCTCCTTCCTGAAAGTTCCATCTTCATTTACTAGATGATACTTGGGCAAACCGACTTTCGTTCCCAGAACAAAGTCGTCTTGACCGTACATGACAGCAGTATGGACCACCCCTGTGCCATCCTCGGTCGTAACAAAATCGGCCGCGTATATTTTGTAGGCATTTTTTAGTTTGTCTTTTTCCGCCCCAGAAATATTATCGCGGAGAAATGGGTAGAGCGGCTCATATTCGAGACCGACAAGATCCTTGCCTTTGAATTCTCGTTCAATCTCATAAGGGTCCTTTATCACTGAAAGTCTAGTCTTCGCTAATATAAGTGACTCCGAAGGACCTGAACTGAGTTTGATCTGCACATAGTCAATATTCTCGCCCACCGCCAAACCAACATTACCAGGCAGGGTCCAAGGTGTGGTCGTCCACGTTATACCATATATGGTATAACGACTAGCTACTGACTCACTGACGGCCGTGCCTATTTTTTGCCCAGGCTTAAGCTTGAACTTAACCGTCACAGCTAAGTCTTTTACATCTGCATAGCCCTGTGCCAATTCATGCGAGGATAGACCTGTTCCACAGCGCGGACACCATGGCACAACCTTGTAATCCTTATAGAGCAACCCCCTATCTTCAACCGTCTTTATGATATTCCAGAGAGACTCAATATATTTTGGATAATAAGTAACATATGGATCCTTGAGGTCCACCCAATAACCCATTCGATTCGTGAACTCTTCCCATTCGTGCATGTAGGTCCAGACGCTTGCCTTACACTTTTCATTGAAGGCGGCAATGCCAAAATTTTCAATATCTTTTTTTGACTTGAAACCTAGCTCCTTTTCTACCTGCAATTCCACTGGCAAACCATGTGTGTCCCACCCACCCTTTCGACGCATATTAAAACCGCGCATCGTCTTGTATCGCGGGATCGCATCTTTGAAAGCACGCGCTTCCATGTGATGGATGCCAGGCCGGCCGTTGGCGGTAGGCGGCCCTTCGTAAAAAACGAATTCCTTTCCGGAATTCTTGTTCTTTTCGAGGGATTTACCGAAAATTCCTTTTTCTTGCCAGAATTTCAGGATTCGTTCTTCCCGAAGGGCGTGGGGACTTTTTTCTTCCTTTTCCATAATTAAGCCTATTCTATCACATCTTTTGGGGGACTTTGATACCCAGAAGCCAGAGACCTTTGGTCATTGTGGCAATAAATGCTTCAGTGAGAGCGAGCCTGTATGACGAGAACGGATCTTTTTCGTCGATGATCTGAGTGGTTCCATAATAAGCATTGAATGCACCAGCCAGGTTTATGAGGTACCCCGCGACTTGTTGTGGCGAAAATTCTTGGGCAGCTCGAATGGCGACATCAGGAAAACGCACAAGCAATCGTTCGAGTAGGCCGACTTTCTCCGGCAATAAAATTTTCGACGCTGCATTCTTGTTAAAATCTTTTGCCTTTTCCAAAACCGAATTCGCCCGCACAGCCGAATATTGCAGATATGGACCCGAATCGCCCTCGAATGAAACCGAGGCAATAGAATCAAAAACAATATCGCTCCCGACGGATGAACGAAGAACTGTGTACTTGATCGCGGCAACAGCGATCTGTTCTGCAATAAGATCAGCATCACTATCCGAAAATTTCCGGTCGGCCATTTTGGTCAAAGCCATTTCTTTTAGATCCGAAATCAAGGAATCAGCAGTGATGACATTTCCCGTCCTCGAAGACATTTTTCCATCAGCGAAGCGCATCATGCCATGGCCAATATGTTTAAGTTTTGAGCCGTCTTTTTCATCTATCAATGCTAGAACTTTTGCTAAGACTTTAAAATAATCATTTTGTTCGCTAGCTGTTATGACTATAGACATCTTTGCATCAGGATGTTTTTCAAACTTGGTGATGTTCAAGCCCAATTCCTTTGCTTCATAAGTCGGCAGCCCCTGTGAATTCACGAAGACTCGCGTATGAAGACCGAATTTTTCACCCTTGAATACAACAGCCCCTTCGCTTTTCTCAAAAACATTATTCTTATCCGTACGGACTAATTCCAACCCAATCGGCGCCATCTCGCTCTCATAGATAACCTCATCGAAATGCGTACCTAGAATTTTATATAACAACTCGAAATGTTCGAGGCTCCACTGCCTCCCCTTCAAAAAAATTCCATTGGCATTTTTATCGGTTTTGTCGTACAAAACACGATTGATCCTATCAATTTCCGCCTTGGTGTTAGGATCCGCATCGTAGACCTTCGTACCCTCGACATACATTTTTCCCAAGAAAGCAGTTTTTTCTTGGATCGAGACACTATCCTTCGGAAAATCCCTTGAATTCTTGTCTATTGCCCAGACGGATTTCGCTATATGCAGCCCAATATCTGACGGATAACACATTCGCACGACCTTTGATCCTGAAAACTCGATGAGCCGTGAGAGTGATTCGCCAATCGCATTAGACATAAGATGACCAATATGAAAAACCTTGAATGTATTCGGGTCTGTATATTCGATCATCACCTTCTTTGTTGAACTTTTTGGCTCTTTGACCAGACCTCCTGCAGCAATCTCAACAACTTTCTCGGCTATTACTTTTGATTTTATTTTAAAGTTGATAAAACCTGCGCCAGCGGTCTCGACACTCTCCACATAATCAGGCAATGAGTTCTTTATTCCAGAGACTATTTTTTCTGCCAACGCCTTGGGACTCGTTTTTAATTCTTTGGCATAAGCGAGCGCAGCGTTCGTCGAAAAATCACCGTGGTCAGAATTTTCCGGATATTCGAGCGAAATTTTGGCATCTTTTATGCCTAACGAAACGAAAATCCCACACAAAAGCAAAATGAGGTCATCTTTCATGAAAAACATTGTAGCAGAGCCGTGCCGAGCCCGCCATTTGACTTTCCTTGATAAGTGAGCTAAGCTACACTCGGTACAGCGCAATAGGATCACAGTGTTACGTCGCCACCCCTTGAGGGTAACACCAAAAGGGTCAAAACACTGAATTCTCGGCAGGGCTACGCCCCCGAGTTAATCCTAGGATCATCCGCCCACCGCTCCTGGGGGTGATGGTCTCCAACATCACCCCCAGGGCACGCGGCGCAACCTTCATCCGAAGCTGTTGCGCCTTTTTATTTTGCCTAGTTTGCCCGAATTTTCAGTGCCAATCTTATTTTCCTTCTAGCGACTTTTCCTTAGGATCTGATCTATTCTCGCCGCGATCTTTTTGAAATCCTTCTCCTTCCTGCCCCGAGTGGTTTCGGCCGCAGTCCCCAATCGAATTCCTGATGGGTCCATCGGCGTCCGACTATCAAAAGGAATTGCATTTTTATTTACGATAATTCCGTTCTTCTCTAGGTTGTCACTTGCAATCTTTCCTGGAACACCTCCAGCACCTTTCTCATTCATAACATTGCTCATCCAAGTATCCATGAGAATAAGGTGTGAATCAGTACCGCCTGAAATGATTCGCCAACCGTGATTCTTGAGTTCTTCGGCGAGAATGCTGGCATTTTTTACAACCTGCGATGCATATTTCTTGAACGAAGCGCTGTCTGCCTCCTTGAGTGCCACCGCAACAGCGGCAATCTGATTGATATGTGGACCGCCTTGGAGGCCTGGAAAGACTGCCTTATCTATTTTCTTATCGAGTTCGCGTGCATCTTTCCTGACGAAGATCATGGCTGCTCTAGGACCGCGCAAGGTCTTGTGAGTGGTTGTGGTCACGACATCAGCAAAAGGAAAAGGCGAAGGATAGACCTGACCGGCGACAAGACCGGCAATGTGTGACATGTCTACCATGAGGAGCGCGCCAGCGGCATCGGCAGTACCGCGAAGTTTCTGCCAATCAATGATACGCGGATATGCCGTATAACCGGCCACAATAATATTCGGCTTTTCATTCACGGCCTGCTCCAGGATCTGATCGTAATTTATTGTCTCAGTCACCGAATCGATCCCATACGGTATCTGCGTCCAGGCTTTTCCGGTAAAGGAAACTTTGTGACCGTGGGTCAGATGGCCACCGTGATCGAGGGACATGCCCATGATCTTTCCCCCTTGTGGAACTAGAGCTGTGTAAACAGCCAGATTTGCTGGCGAACCTGAAAGAGGCTGGACATTCACATGCCATTCATTCGGATTGAGTTTGAAAAGTTTTAG
>JAPLZI010000064.1:24469-47068 GCA_026395095.1 Candidatus Tayloriibacteriota bacterium | reverse complement strand
GCAGAGCCTCTCGATCTTGTCTACAATCTCATTGCCGCCATAGTACCGCTTTCCAGCATAACCTTCGGCGTACTTATTTGTGAGTTCAGAACCTAGAGCTTCTAGAACATCTCTTGAAACATAATTCTCCGAAGCAATGAGGTTGACAACCTTCTTCTGACGCTTCTTCTCCATATCGATAAGTTTTTTTATTTGTGGGTCTTTCATGAGGGTAAATACTATTCCATAAATGGATTATTTGCCAGTACTGCCGAACCGGCCTTCTCCACGCGAGGTAGTAGAAAGTTCGGCGGCTTCTTCGAGTTCGGCTATCGTCACAGGAAATATAACAAGCTGGGCTAGTTTGTCCCCTTTGTGGATCTCGTAAACCTCGCTACCAAGATTGACAAGATTCACATTGTACTCGCCTCTGTAACCAGCGTCATAGACTCCAGCCATAGTATGTATGCCAGCGTTTTTCGGCAAACTACCCTTGTCCTTGATAATCGCCGCATAACCTACAGGAAATTCTAGTGCAAAGCCTAGGAAAAACACGCGCCTTTCGGCGGGTTTCAGCACATAGTCTTCCAGAGAATAGAGATCGAGCCCGACATCGCCGGGATGGGCGTACGACGGCAGAACCGCATCGGGATTTAATTTCTTGATTTTAATTTTCATATCCATATCTTATCATTTTGAAAACAAAAAAGGCGTCGCGGGGGTAGCGGCGCCAACAAACATGGTAAACGACGGTTAGCAACGACCTTCCGAGGTCATAAGATCCTTCACTAGTTCGCGTTCGTCAGGATCAAGAAGTTCAAAGAAGTTTGAAGCCCCATGTTTCTTGAGTACACGCATCTTCTCGAAAACGCGAAGGATCACAACCTTCTTCTTGAGATCCTCCTCAGATTTGGCAAGCCAAACCTGAACGCGTTCTTTCCCCGTTGGAACATGGTAGTTCACGTGAAAATGCTCCATACTCTTCGCATTCTTAAGGGGATCACCCGACCGAATCACGATAACACCACCCGTGATGTTGTAATCCCTATTGATCTCACGAATGAGATCATACAGGTCGAGCCATTCGGATGGACTCAATCGACTGATGTCATCGATATGCCGCTTGAGCGGAATAACAAACTGGTGCTCTTGCGCAGAACTACCACCACGAGTTGAAACAGTATTCTCGAAGACGAGCCATGAATCGTTCGGAAACGGCAGAACCCTGTTAACCGTTGGATCGATCGTACAAAAACCACAAACGTCTTCTTGGAATTTCTCGACCATGAGGCAATAATACGGGAAGTTTCCAGCCCCAAATAAATAGGGGGTCAATCGCGGGTCAACACCAGGGACACTGAATTCGGGATACATTGTTAGGAGTATTTGATTGTAATGCCGACAACTAGTCGGCGTGTGCTGAAAATTCTTTCAAACCTTACCTGTCAATATACACTCTGTCAATTGTGAAAAATAAGTCTGCATGCGCTATTATTCTTCGTATGAAACCCTACGCTGAACGAACTCCGGACTCACAGTATCGAAATATGCTCGAACGCATCATGCGCGAAGGGCGGCGCACAATGCCGATCCATGGTGAAGAGGCCCGAAGCATCATCGGACTTCAAATGCGTTTTGACCTCGACAATGGCTTTCCTCTCATCACCGAGAGAGACCTGACGAAGCTCATGCCCGGAGCTTTATCGGAACATTTTGCATTCTTGCACGGAGCCCGCACACAAGAAGAATTGGAAAAATGGGGATGCAAATGGTGGAAAGATTGGGTAACGCCGGAAAAATGCGCGATCTTCGATCTCCCAGCCGGTGATCTAGGCCCCGGTTCATATGGCCCAGCTTGGGCGGCTTTCCCGACTGCTGAAGGTAAGCCTTTCAATCAGATCACCGAGGTCATGCGCCAACTCAAGGAAAAACCATTCCTGCGAACACATATCATCACCCCATGGATTCCGCAGTATGCGATCCAACATTCCGGACTGAAGAGGAAAGTCGTAGTCGCGCCTTGTCACGGATATCTCCATATTTTCGCTTATCCGGAAACAAAAGAGCTCTCGGTTCACCATTTCCAGAGGAGCGGCGACGTCCCAACAGGAGTTCCCTTCAACATCATTCAGTATTCCGCATTCACTCTCATGGTCGCCCAATACATGGGTTACAAACCAAAGGAATTGATCTACACTATTTCTGATGCGCATATTTACGAGCGCCAATACCCGTTTGTCGAAGAATTACTCAAGCGCGAGCCAAAAAGGTTACCGACCGTAACACTCGATCCCAACATTAAAGACCTCCTTGATTTCAGACCAGCTCACTTCACACTGACCGATTACGAACCGCATCCGGCAATGCGTGTTCCGACACCCGTATGAGTAAATTTGTAAATAAGAGCAATACCCAACTTCCAGTTAGGGATGAATACGCGAAGGTCATAAGCAAAATCGCGGATGATGGCGTCTGCCCTTTTTGCCCAGAGCATCTGGCCGAATACCACAAAAAGCCTTTTGAAACCAAGAAATTTTGGGTGGTTACAGACAATATGTACCCTTATAAGCCATCCTTACATCATCGACTGATTATTCATATTGAACATATCACGCATATTGATCAGGTTTCGCCTCCCGCCTGGCATGAATTGATGGAAATATTTATCAAAGAGGTGGCCGACCGTAAAATAACCGGCGGGACGCTCATCATGCGCTTCGGTGAAACAAAATTCACTGGGGCATCAGTTTCACATCTTCACGCACACATCGTACAGTCGAATCCTGATGATCCGGCATATGACAAGGTGAAGGGACTGGTGATGAGAATAGGATAACTTTACTGCACCATCACAATCTCCACCCCAAAATGTTCGAGAATTCTTTCGGCATCTAAAACCGAATATCCTTTTGAGTAAAAAACTTTTTTAATTCCCGCCTGGGCAATAAGTCGAGCACAGTTTGGACATGGAAATGTTGTTGAATATAAGGATGCACCTTTTAGACTCAAACCTTTTTCGGCAGCACTAGCTATCACTTCAGCTTCGGCATGAATGGAGGTATAGATGTCCCCATGCTGACCAGCATCAAAATTACTACGAGGATCACCGTTAACGGCTAAGTGGAAATCTGTTGGCATATGATGATTGTGGGCCTTGATCAACACTTTTCCATCCTTAACAGCGACTGCTGCAACCTGTCTCCACCAATCTGCACTTTTTTCTGTCTCTCTGAATGCCTCAGCCATGACCTCTCTGTCGAAATTAGCTCTAGTTATATGCCTTTTTGGGTCTATTTCATTCTCTTTAAAAGTGATGACTCTATTCCACCTCAAAAAAGTTTTTACAAACTTGAACTTTTTTCCTGATAAATTTTTGGCCGCTAAATCTTCACAAACCTCATCCTCCGGCATTATCGTCATATCATATTTCCAATTATTTAGTTCGAATTGTTCTAACACACTTATTTTGCGATCAGGAAAAATGGCCTTCAGGGCAAAAAGTGCTTGATTTGGATCGATCGTCCTCAAGTCCCTAGTTAAATGTACATATTGTTTTATCAAACTAGTTCCAAAAATCCAAATATCCCCCGGATGCGCATTAAAAAAATCCACATAGCCCTTGTGGATGACTGGCACGAATGCGACAACGGCTGTTTTTGATTCGGGCATAGCTTTCTGAACATTCATGACTTTGGCCGGACTCATGACCCCTTACGAATGTCGACCAGAAATTCCTGCGTGAGTTCGGAAACTTTCTTTGCGAGTTTCTCGGCACCTTCGATGGTGAGATTGCGGATACGCGCTGAAGTGGTCGTCGTAGCCTGTGGCGGCAAAGTTACTATCTTCCCGCAAAAATCCACATATTCATTTGCCATTTTACGGCTAAAATCAGTCGTAGATTTGGAAACAACCAATACATCCGGCTTAACCAGGCGAATCAGATCGCCAATATCGTCAGCCACGTTGCGGAGCGTTACCACATCCACATGGCGGAGGTGCACAAGCATCTTCAGACGCTCTTCTTGCGGAACTATCGGCCTCTCCGGACCTTTGCGTTTCCTAGTGAGTTCGTCAGAATCCACACCGACAATGAGAACATCACCCTGCGCCTTGGCAGTTTCTAGATACGCGGCATGCCCTTCATGGATGAGATCATAGACACCCTGTGTGAGTACGACCCTGTAACCCATCTGTTTGAATGTTTGGACGATCTTATCTAGCTCTTTGTAGTTCGGAATAAATCTCTGCTCTAGATTCGTGCTTTGTGAAAGAAGATTCTTTACTGTTGTCTTCACAACATTATTGTTCGGCACGATTGGGGACATGGGGTGAATTATAAACCTCCGTAATTCAAACGCAATGATGACATGTGCACAGTTTTGTATCTAAATGTTATGATTACCCCACTATGAACTGCTTTATTATTTCATGCCTCACCGCCGACGGATATATCGGTAAGAATTCAGCGCACGCGGCCACTTGGACCAGCAAGGAAGACAAGAAACGCTTTATCGAGATCACCAAACGCGCTGGTGTAGTCGTTATGGGCCAGAATACATGGTTCACCATCGGCAGACCGCTCAAAGACCGTCTAAATATCGTTTATTCACCTACACCCATAGAAAACCTGCCCGAAGGCGTCGAAATCACTATGAAAAGCCCAGCTGACCTGCTCAAAGAGCTTGAGGAACGAGGTTTCAAGGAAGTCGCCATTTGCGGAGGTTCGCAGATATACACAATGTTCATGAAGTCCGGCTTAGTGAACAAACTTTATCTCACCATCGAGCCGGTGGTTTTTGGCGATGGTATAAAACTATTCAAGGAAGACATGAACCAGAAACTGAAATTAGACAAAATAGAATCCACACCGGGAGGCACAGTTCTCCTAGATTATTCTGTTGTAAACAACGAGGCTTTGGTATAGGATTCCTGTCAGACGAAATCACAACCAAATATACTTATGAACAATTCATCTTCTGATGACAATACTGGCGATGGCTCTTTAGAGATAGATGGAGTCACCATAGCTAACGGTGGTCATTTTGGCCATTCCTATAGAATCTGGCGAGCCAGTCAATTGAACGGCGACATGACCAGATGGGGGGCTTGGTGTGCAGAATTTCCGGAATTGCGAAAGCAAGGAATATTCGAGCACATGGTATCGGTCTCCTGGCTCGTCGACGAGAAATCCCTTCTCATGAGAGCCGCCGGCTTTGAACTTGATCGCGAGTTACTCTTGCGCGTCGGGAGAATCCACGACTTCTCTGAGCCGATAAGGAAAATGGATGTTGCAGCAACGAAAAAGAAAGATTCGGATGACTTTAAAGAGTACTTAGTGTTCGAGAAAATGTTCAGCCAATACCCACTATGGACCGTATATCAAGAAGCGTTTCTCCTGCAGACATGTTTGAGAAATGCCGAATGCTTCCCTGCAGAAGCTCGTGCCATAATGGCCAGACTCGCCGTGGAAAAGAAGCTGGAGGCACTTTTCTTCAAGGGAATTGAGATGCTCGATTACCTCTACTCCGCCTATGAGGGTACGGTTGAACGCGGTGTCAAAGAGATGCTGCCGTGCGTGTCTGCCAGACATGTCAGTATGTTGGACCAGATAGCGATAGAATTCCCTGGTTTCGGACAAGTCATTTGGACACAGCAGGTACGAGAATTTATTGCGGATATGGCCGCCCACTATCATGGTCAAGGCGCCACCGGCCCGACAAAGAAACAGTTGGAACTATTCGAATTTGACTGATACCGAAGTCACCCTCGAACTTCCTTAACGCTAAACGCCAACCTCAGCAGGTTGGCGTTTTTTTATATTAAACTCTATTTGAGCCAGAATTACTTAACCTCGACTCCCATCTGTCTCGCTGTGCCTGCCACGACCTTCATGGCGGCTTCGACATTGTCCGTATTTAGGTCAGGGATTTTCTTCGTAGCAATTTCCTTGAGTTGAGCCTTCGAGAGTGTACCCACCTTAGAAGTATTCGGTTTGCCTGAACCCTTTTCTTTGCCAAGAGCCTTGAGAATCAAACTGGAGGTCGGCGGAGTTTTCAGGACAAAATCATAAGTACGATCCTCATAAACGGTGATAACAACCGGGATCATATCGCCCATCATACCTTTCGTAGCCTCATTGAATTTCTTGGTAAAATCGCCGATATTAACGCCCGCCTGGCCCAATGTAGGGCCCAAAGGTGGGGCTGGGGTTGCTTTTCCGGCCGGTGCTGTGACTTTTACTTTTTTGACGATTTTTTTAGCCATTTGAGTGTGAATTAGAAGACTACCTTAAACTTTTTTTACTTGCAAGAAATCGAGTTCGACTGGGGTTTCTCGACCGAACATGGAAACTAGAACTTTTATCTTGCCACGCTGGGTATCGACTTCGCCAACCTTGCCTTCAAAGTCCTTGAATGGACCGTCGGCAACCTTGACTAGATCACCTATAGAAAGGTCTATGGCGTGTTCCATATCGCCTTTTTGCATTCGTGCGAACAAAGAGTCGACTTCGGACTTATCGAGTGGCACTGGATGAACTCCGGAACCAACGAAACCAGTGACACGAGGGGTATTGCGGACCACATACCAGGAATCATCAGTCACGACCATATCTACTAGAACATAACCCGGATAAATCTTCTCTTCTTCCTCTACGCGCTTGCCAGCCTTGACCTTGATCTTTTTTTCCGTAGGAACCACGACGGCAAAAATCTTACCTTCCATGCCGAGAGATTCGATGCGCTGTTTCAGATTGCGGGCAACGGCATTTTCATAACCAGCGTAGGTATGAATGGCGTACCAATTTCTTTCACCTGAAATTTGTTGTTTGGTCATGATTAGAAAAATAGAATAATAAAATAATTGAAAAACAAGAGACTAGAAAAAGAGCGTGAGCAACCGTCCAAAGACGAAATCAGAGACGCCCAGAAGTATCGCCGTAGCAATAGAAACCAAGATCACCGCCACCGTAAAACGAATGGTCTGTTCGCGGGTAGGCCAATTTACATGGATCATTTCTGCTTGTGTTGCTTTTATATATTCGCCGAGTTTCATGATTTTAAGTAGTTGATTTCGGGCAATTTTGCCCGATTTGTATTAAAAAACCCCGGTTGGGGAACCAGCCTATAATATACCCATTATTACACCAAGTCAAATTCGATAAATGGCCCTACCTTATCTCATACGTGATCGAAACATTACTCGTGATCTTCTGTTCACCCGTCGGAATCTCCGGCGAAACTGGGGCAGAATCCTCCGCAGACACACCTTTGCCCATGACCGAATACATCATCGGCCTAGGATAACCACCATTACTTTCAGAAAAGCTTACAACACGCACGAGACGAACGCCTAGCTGCTTTGCCAAAACATCTGCCTTTGATTTTGCGTCGGTGATCGCTTTATTCCGGGCATCGGCCTGAACCTTGGCCGGTTCATCAACAGCAAAACTCAAGCTGTTCACATTTTGCACACCCAACGAACCAACAGATGTCAGAATCGCTCCTGCTTTCGTGAGATCTCGAACCTTTATCTGAATGCTCTGGCTGACATCATATCCGGTAAGAACGCTCTTGCCTCCTGGACAATAAGTGACAACACCTGAAGAGCTTGCCGGACACATAGCCGTCTGATAATCATAATGCGGATTTATATTATAAGACTGTGTAGAAATATCTTTGTCAGCTACACCCTGATCGCGGACTGTCTTCAGGGCAGAATTAATCCTCGTAGTCGCCTTAGTCTGGGCATCGACAACTGTCTTTGCCGTTTCAGAAACAGTGAAAGTAAAGGTGGCAATATCTGGTACTGCTATTGCATCCCCTGTTCCATCAACATTGATAGTGCTTACAGTCGCATTATTTATCCCAACATTGCTCATAACCTTAATGGCACCTATGCCAAGAATGATGACAAATACGATGAGAATCGCGATGAGTCCTTTTAAGGTCGTCCAAAAATTTTGTGGAATATTCATATTATTGATATCTATTATTAAATTATTAGTAATTAAATTTACCCTTTTACGCACAAATCCGCAAGATTTTCGAAAAGTGCGAGTACCGTCATCGGACCAACTCCGCCTGGAACAGGCGTGATCGCCGAAACAATGTCTTTTACTGCTTCAAAATCAACATCGCCAACCAGCTTTTTCTCTGGGATCTCATCTTCAAGCTTTTCACCTATTACGGTGTTTATGCCGACATCGATAACAGTAGTCCCTTTTTGCACGTGGCCAGCGCCAATAAGCCTGGGCTTACCTGCCGCTACTATCAGGACGTCCGCTGTCTTCGTTTGTGACACGAGATCAGCAGTCTTCGAATGACAGACAGTGACAAAAGCGTTCTCATTGAGACAAAGGGCGGCTAGAGGCTTGCCAACGAGCATGGAACGCCCGACGATCACCGCGTGTTTGCCGAAAAGTTCTATCTTGTAATGTTCTAGGAGTTCCTTCACACCGCGAGTCGTAGCGGGAAGAACGGCCTCTTCACGACCTTCTAGCCATTGCTTCACATTGAATGCAGTCAGGCCATCAACATCCTTCGCCGGAAGAATCGCTTCTATGGCAGCGTCCTGATCTATGGCAATTGGCAATGGCAGTTGGATGATTATGCCTTTTATATTCTCATCCTCGTTACATTCACGAACTTTTGCAACTAATTCGTGCTGAGATATTTTTTCATCAAGCTTGATATGCTTAACAACCACTCCAAGCTTTTCACCAAATGTAATTTTGGCTTTGATGTATGCATTCGTGTCCTCCCTGTCGCCGACCTGAACAATAGCCAAAATCGGTGGCTTTATGAGTGCCTGAATCCGCGCTTTGAGCTCCGTAAATCGAGCATCTCGCACAGCTTTTCCGTCTAGAATAAGAGTTGACATACCTATAAGATATCATAAATTCACACAAATCACTTTACTGACCACCTAGCGAAAATTCCGGCCGGCAGAAGTCTTGGCCCTATTTCCTTGTCAGCATTTTCTTTGCCAACGCTTTCTTCTATTGCCAACTCCCCAATTTCTATATTTCCACCAAACTTTTCCTTGATAGACAATAAATTATTTTCATAGGCGACTGCCGAGTAGCCCGCCGAGTAGCCATTGATCAAGAAAAATAGCGGCTTCGGTTTCAAAAGCTTCTTGCAATCCTCTATTAGCGGCAGAAAATTCTAAGCGCCGTGCTGTTTTCTTTTTCGGATTTCAGCTGTGTGTCGTCATTAACCGTTATGGTCAAATTATTTTCCTGCACTTCGATCTTCTTTACCTGCCCGGCATTGATCTTGTCCACCAATCCCGAAAGCTCGGCATTTTGTCTAGCCCACGCGACCGCCGATTTCGAACTATCGATATGGACCACTTTTGCCCCAGCCTGTGCACAGGCCAGAGACGCCCCGCCTGTGTAACCAAAAAGATTCAAAACCTCAATTTCTCGTTTATCCTTGACCGCTCCGTTGATAAGTTCCCGCATCCACTCCCAATTTGGCGCCTGTTCCGGAAAAAGACCCGTATGCTTGAACGCCGTTGGTTTTATCAGGAACTTCAAACCAGCAAATTCTATAGGCCACTCCGCCGGCACTGTCCCCGCTTCACGGAATGTCCACTCTGCCTTGTCACTATCACGAGTAAAATACGCGTCAGCTTTTTTCCATTCTGACTCGGGCAATCTCTTCGGCCACAGAGCCTGCGGATCCGGACGCGACATGAGAATTTTCCCGAAGCGCTCAAGCTTCTCCCCCTCGCCGGAATCAACTAGTTCATAATCCGAGCTCGGTTTTGTTATTAGAATATTAGATGTTTTCATTTTTTCGTATGACATCGATAGCTATGATAAACAGGATGATTGAGGTGAGAGCCGAGCCTAAACAATACGCACAATATGAGTGCAGAATAAAAACCTGTAGATAAATAAACCACAAGGACATCAGAAACCCAATAATTGTTCCGAGGAGGCACCACTTGAGAATAGAGAAGTGATGAGAAGCCAATGACTCGCCCACATGTTTCGACTCAAGAAAAATAAAAGCTCCCAGCACGATTAACAGATAATAAATCGCTCCGAACAGAGCAGTCGGTATGCCGAATAGAGATGAAAACTGACTTCCGAGAACGACATCACACCCTTCTGTTACAGAACACGGCGGAACTACCCCCCTATAATGTTCGATCGTAAGAAAAGCCGCATCAGCGAAGCCTAACAAGGCAATAATAAGAACCGCCACGACATGACCTGTCGAAACTTTACTTAGCGGCCGCTTCAATAGCTGTTTTAAATTGTTCATAACTTTGAGGATTTTCGATCATTTTTCCATTCAAGAAGAATGTCGGCGTCTGATATATGCCTAGAACTTGGCCTTCTGCCAACTGCTTCTGTACCGCATCTTTTGCCACAGTTCCATCCATATCAGCCTTAAACTTCGTAACATTCAAGCCAATACGCTGTGCATAGCCTGCAAAAACATCTCTAGGGTCTCCGAGCTCTGTCCACTCCGTGTGATTGATGAATAACAAGTGATACATCTCCCAGAATTTACCCTGGAGCGAAGCGGCCTCTGACGCCTGTGCTGAAATGAGCGCATTACTATGTTGAGGTAGAGGATAATGTCTGTAAACCATCCTAATTGGCACAGTACTGGACGCAAAAATATTTTCGACTATTGGATGATAAATTTGGCAAGCCGGGCACTGGAAATCGCTATATTCTATGAAAGTTACCGATGCATTTTCAGGCCCACGGACATGGTCAATAGAAGTGATCGGGGCAGGAATACCAACTTTCGGTCCATTTGGAGATGCGCCTTTTTCCTTATTAATAGCGGCGATAAGGCCCCAGACAATGAGCGCCAGAACTATGACGAACCCCACCCAGAAAATAATGCGCTTTGTATTCATGAAGGCTGATTATATAGATTTGAACCTAGATAATCAACATGGCATCACCGAAAGAGTAGAATCGAAAGTGTTGCCGGATCGCCAGTTCGTACAAATCTCTCCATGACTTCTTCGCCTTTTTCGATTTCAGGAATGCATCGACCAACATGAGGAGCGACGTGCCTGGAAGATGGAAATTCGTGATAAAAATATCAACGACTTTAAACTCGTATGGTGCCTTTATGAACAAAGTCGTCTCCCCTTCATATTCCTTACCTGCAAGAATGTAGTCAGCAGTTGCTTCGAGAAGCCGGAGCGCCGTCGTACCACAGGCTGTCACTGCCCTGCCAGACTGTTTCGCAGATTGGATTATTTCAGCGCTTTCCTTAGTGATATGAATAGGCTCTGAATGAAGTTCTCCAGATGAAATCTGGTCACTTCTAACTGGCGAAAATGTACCTCGGCCGACATGTAGAGTGACCTTCGTTCTTATAATGTCTTTCACATCTAATGTCTTGAAAACATTATCTGTAAAATGGAGCGACGCCGTAGGGGCCGCGACTGAGGCCGGTTTTTCCGCAAAAACACTCTGATATTTTTGTCTAAGTTCCTCTTCAGATAGATCAGAATGTATATAAGGCGGCAATGGAGTTTGGCCATACTTTTCAAAAAGCTTCCTGAAAATTTCTGGTGCCACAAGGATCTTGAAGGTAAATTCTTCATTTACATGCGAAATCGGCTCAAGCATCGGATGCCCGTCCAGAAACAACCCTTCATAGAGCATTAAACCTTTGTCTGGAAGACCTTTTATGTGGGGTCCGCCATCCCATTCATTTATGAGGAACAGAATAGTCACAGCCCCGCCTGTGAGCTTGTTGACTGTCAGTCTTGCCGGCACAACCTTTGTGTCGTTGAGAACCAAAACTGATCCCCTCGGTAAATACCTAGCAATGTTGGAAAAAGTGTCGAGTACTATTTCATCAGTCTTGGTACTGTAAACAAATAACTTCGCACTATCACGCGGTTCAACCGGTGCATTTGCTATGAGTTCCTTGGGAAGGTTGTATTCAAACATGGGCTAGTTGTATAGCTAGATATAACACCCCCGCGCCGAGTAGAGTCATCCCAGTCGTAAGAAGCTTCGGGTGAGCATGATGGCTTTCTGGAATGAGGTCAGTTGCACCGATATATAGGAAAAAGCCGCAGAATAAGGCCAGAATGATAGAAAGATTCTGTTCCGGTAAAGTAAAAAACAGAGTTGAAACGACACCAAGAACTGGAGCAACAGCATCGACTGCAAGCCAACGCAAGGCTCGCGCACCTTCTCCTTTATTTTTAAGAATGAGGCCAACAGTGTTGATACCATCGGAAAAATCGTGTATCAAAACTGCCACGGCAACAATTATTCCGACTGCGGCAGAAACTTGGAAAGCCAAACCGATTGCAACGCCATCAATAAAACTATGAATACTCAAAGTCGAAGCCCCCAGAGTTCCCCTTCTTATATGCTTCGATTCAGGGAAAGATAGCGCAACATGTTCCTGATCTGTTTCGTCATGTGCATGAGCATGCAGAAACACTACACGATCCAAAATCAGATAGATGAGAAAACCTAGGCCGACTGTTCCAGTGATGATAGAGCTATCATAATATTTACTGCCAAGATCAAGGGCCTCCGGAAGAATATCGAAAAAGGCCACCGCAACAACAGCGCCGGCGCTGAAACCTAGGATGATGTGCAACCTATCTTTGAACTTTAAGGCCACCAAGCCCCCGATCAGAGTGAAGACAAATGTGGCCATGGCTATCAGTATGAGCATGAATTGATTATACATTATTTTACCTCTTTGTCAGAAAATATCACGAGTCGGCCAGAATATTTCTGGCTGATTTTGTCCCAAATGCCTTCGCAGGTAATGAGGTTAAGGTGCGCTTTTCCATCTTTTGAGTCAAATATATTCGAAGCATCTTCATGCTCGCCGTATATACGAACCCCATGCACGACGAATGTTGTAACAAGTCCTTTTTCATCCTGAACATACAACTTGTCTCCCTTGTTCAGTTTATACAGGTCATCAAATACAGCCGGTGCCCTATTTATCCAGCCAGAGTGTCCGTCGATAACAGAACTTCCTTTTTCTCCAGGACGCGAACCAAGATCGAACCATCCAACATTCCCAGGATTTTTCGGCGCATCCATAGATCCCTTCTCTGTCAGACCGACTCGTTCAATCGCGGCATCAACATTTATCTTCGGAATCATGAGACGAAATGGGAGTTCTGAAACAGTTTCTTTCACAAGACCGTTGCTAAAAACTGGTCTGGCCCATCCACTAACCACAAAGGAAACCACAACTAATAACAGTGCGGCTCCAATAAGGCTAAGCGCGGATTTTTTTGAAAAGAAAAACATTTGCTGAAATTAGGGCAAGAATGCCGATTAGTATAGCCGCATTCCATGGAAGATTATTCTCATAAGGAGGAAAACCAGTATCAGGAAGAGTTGGAACGATCGTGATCGTCTTTGTAGTGTTGTTAACAGGTGAAGTCGATTGTACTAGTGACCCAACCCCAACAACAACATTAGAAACTGCCGTTGCGACTGCGGACTGGCGATAAGAATCATCACTATACCCAACTGCCATCGCCGTGTTAGTGGTAGTGTCTGAAAGCGTTGTAGTACACTTGTATTTCCAAACTTCAGTCAGATCAAGCTTATTATTACCATTTAGATCTCCGGAGACAAAAACTATCGGATTGCACATATTGTCAGTGACAACAACACCGGTCAGTGCCTGCACTGTTCCAGTATTAGCGACAGAATAATCGTAAGTGACAGATCCAGGTCCCCTCGGCAGAGATGAAGGGCTGGGAACATTTGTGATGCTGATAAAAGGCGTAACATGTGTATAGCCACTATTTCCTCTACTATTATTAGTACCTTCACCATTACCAAACGATACCGACACTGCCGCAGGAGCAGTTGGAGGCACGGGTGGTACCGGTGGTACGGACGGAACTGGAGGAGTTGCACATGATGGAACAGAGATGGTGTCAGTGTCAGTCGTGACTGTTCCATTGAATGCTAAAGCTCTTCCAACCCAAGTAACAACGGCACCCACAGTTATGCCCGCATCATCAATGACGGTTCCCACGAATGTCGTATTATTTGCGAGGGATGTTGCGGCAGCTGCAGTCCAGAAAACATCACATTCTGATGCGCCGCTCAATGTGACAATCGAACCCGTTGTTGAGGTCAATGCGCCACCGGACCTGAAAATGTAGGTTCCACTGCCATTTAGTGAAATCGCTCCTCCCACATCCATTGCTCCGGTACTGCAATACACCCCAGGAGTGTAAACACCGATAGGGCCGTGTCCAGTGTCAGTGGAAAGGTCGACTGCTCCACCTAAAAAGGTGTATGAACAACCTTGGGAAGCTAGAGCAGATAAAGCTACTCCCTGATCTGCACCTGCAGTAGAATAAGGAGGAACAGCCCCATAATTCACGTGTGTGCCAGCAGGATTGACTGCCGGTCCAGTGGTAAATCCGACTTCTCCATTGACTGTAGTCGCCGAAGTGTTGGTATAGGTACTGCCAAGAACACTATAGGGCGAAGCCGTCCCAAGAGTAGGTGTTGTTGCCGCAAACACAGTGTTTAAGCCACCAAAGCTAAGTATCACGGACACAAAAAGCGCAGCTGGGGCTATCAAAATCGAAACAATATTAAGTTTTTTCATGGGTTTCTATTAACTGCTAGTAGATTCAAACTAGGCACACTATATCACACTTCTAGAAGATTAGCTAGTGGCCACAGAAACTATTTTATTTTTCCTTGGTTTATTATTTCTTCTATCGCCTTCTTCAATTCTTCCGGGCTTGCTAGGAAATATCTCCTAATCATCATGAGATTATCATCAAGCTCGCACACCATAGGTATTCCTGTTGGAAAGTTCAGTTCAACGACATCAGACTCGGACATATTCTCAACATGCTTCAAAAGCGCGCGCAGATCGTTGCCAGAAGTAGATACGATTATATTTCGGCCGCTCATGAGGGCCGGAACTATTTCAGACTCCCAATACGGCACGACCCTTTCAACCACCATCTTTAGATTTTCAAACAAAGGAATTTCGGATTCTTTCAGGTTCGAATATAGTGGATCTTTTCCTGGGTACATTTCACTGTCCTTGGTAATCGGCGGAATTGAGACATCATAACCTCTGCGCCATGTGAATACTTGCTTCTCGCCATATTTCGCAGCCATCTCGGATTTATTCAAGCCTTGGAGAGCCCCGTAGTGTCGCTCATTTAGTATCCATGACTTCCTGATCTCAATACCCTGCTCACCCAATTCCTGTAGAATGATATCGAGCGTTCTGGTAGCCCTCTTCAAAACTGATGTAAATGCCAGATCAAACACAAAGCCTTTTTCTTTCAGCCTCCTACCAGCTTCATGCGCCTCTTCTACTCCCTTTTCCGTGAGGTCTACATTCACCCAACCTGTGAATCTGTTCTCCTTATTCCATACGCTTTCGCCGTGGCGAACTAGAACTATTTTATACATAGGTACATTCTACATAAAAAAGCGCTTCTTTGAAACGACGGACAGATCCGAGGAAATTGACTTATTGAGCATCTTCTGATAATTTTGTTTTCAGTCAGAACAGCACCGAAACAAAAAACTGGAGGACATATGGGCCATAAAAATCGTGAAAACCGCAGGAGAGACGAAATCGCAAGGCGTGAAGCTCAAAAGAACCAAAGGGTGAAACACCCCAGCGGGAAAAGCGCCTACGCCAAGAAGGTCGAGAGACGACTGCACCAAAAATCGAACGGAGTGAATGGATCTGATGGGTTCGATGATGAAGAGCGCGATGATGAAAAGGTAACAACAATCAGATCGGCCGTCCCACCGAAATTCGTGACAAGGCCCGAGCCAAGGTACAGTTTCGCACGCCCTGAAAGTGCCCCACCAGTTTTCAGTCATCCAGTTGGTTACTTCGGCCTCCCTTGGCTTTGGTAATAAACCAGCCGGTTGTCCCGAAGAACCCAGAACACGGATTCTCATGGCAGAAGCACCGCTTCTGCCTATTTTATTTATCAGAATCGCGTAACGACTTGTAAGCCTCTAGAAACACCAAGTCCCTTACAATAATAAAATTCCCATTATAGGCAGTGGTTTTACTCTGTTTCAGTAATTCGACAGCTTCATCCAGCGTCACCCACACATTCTGAAAACCCTTTTCAATTTCATCTGGTTCAAATTTTGGATCACCTTTTACACCCTCAACTTCTGCCACAAAACAATACGAAATTTGTTTGCGCAAAACCTGATTTCGGTATTCGATTATCTCGCCAACTTCATCTCTGATTTGAATGTTACAACCAATCTCTTCTAAGCATTCCCTTTTCAAAGCCTCCTCAATATTTTCTCCTTCCTCAATTCCGCCACCTGGTAATTTATAATAATTATGTTTAGAGACATTCAGGAGAGCGACTTTTCTTTCCTTATCAAAAACAATCGCCCGGGCAGAAGAACGTTCTTTGTACTTATCCTCCTGAATGTCTGACCCAGATTCCGGAAAGATATCAACTTCTCTTATTGTTCTAAGCAACTTCATGCTTATTGAATACTTTTTTTACTCAATCTGCCAAGAATGATTCCTACCATGAGAATAAGGGCAGCAGACAAAACCATTGTTGCATTAAAATAAGAACCATTGGCACCCTCAATGGTGGCGGGTTTCTGTTGTGGCACAACCGCTGGTTCTTCTGTTTTCGGATTTATTGCGTAAATAACCAGACTTCCCTCACGTGGGGCCAAGGCAGAATCTGTCTTATAACCTTGAACAGGTGTTTCGTCTACTAAACGAACACCCGAAATAACAGACAAGAATTCACCAGTATATCCCCCCTCCCAACAATCGCTAATCCTGGAGACTAACAGTAACAATCTATCTAGCCTGCCAGGAATACGATAACCATCAACCACTAACGGCTGTTCGGAATTGCAAACACTGACAGGAATAGTAGCTTTCTTTATTTTGTCTTGGAAAACATTCGCCGCCAGGTTCGTTCTTATAACCATGGAATCATCCTTGAGTCTTTCCACATTGGCTACATTGGCAGATATACTGATATTATTTCTCTTCAGACTAATAGGCATAAGGGCGTTAAAGTTTGAAGTGAAAGCGTATATCTTTTGTTCTTGATCCTGACTATCAAGCCCGTCGTTACAAGAATAAATAACTTTGGATACGCCGGTAGCGATCGAAATAGCTTTCAATTCTGGCGGGCAGCCCTTGCCTCCGTAATTTTGTTCAGTGTAATAGATCGAATCGGTCAGTGAGTCATACCTAAGATCATAAACAAGAGTAGGTCCGCCGACAGTAGCTTGAACCGAATTCGCAGATACGCTTAGTAAAAAGCCCAATAAAACCACAAACACCACTGTATTAAATTTGTTCTCCATATAACAATAATGTATCACATTTTGGCTTATACATGACTAGGGCGCAGTTAGTAACTACCTTTTCCTCTCGCACAACCTGTCCGCCGTTTGACCTTTGAGCTGACTC
Source organism: Candidatus Tayloriibacteriota bacterium (assembly GCA_026395095.1). GTDB lineage: Bacteria > Patescibacteriota > Minisyncoccia > Phycocordibacterales > PALSA-1337 > C7867-002. Next base: position 29,642 of record JAPLZI010000064.1, on the reverse strand, counting down.
TCGGACAGCCACAATTTTAGTTGTATCGGATATTTTGAAGTATTCCTCACCTTTAGATCTATAAGGTTATAGAAGATGGTCGCTCCAGAACCGAACGGTATGGTGCGTTCATTGTCAGGAAAAACATCACGAGAATGATGCATCCGCTCAACTATCTCAACAGAACTATGCAGGAACAACCAGTAAAGCAGGTTTGAAAGCTGACAAAGCCCTCCCCCGATTCCTCTGACGATCTTGCCATCGGAAAGAAGCATCCCGTCTACATAACCTTTCTTCTTTGTAGTATCGCCGACAATGTGCCAAAAAGAAAAAATTTCGTTTGGATAAATAATCGTCCCCTGCAGAGCATCTATGGCAATTTTTAGATTTTCCACCTTGCCAGTTAGTAAGTCCTGATCAAAATCTCCGAGTTTTCTAAAAAGCGGCGACGAATGGCGGGCAATGACGCAATCAAAAAAAGCTTGGCTTTTATTCCCAACTGCCTTTTTTGAGGTCAAATTTGTATTGATACTGTTCGCAAGATTATTTGCAAAACGGCGTGTTCCTAGAATTAACGGCAAGAACAATGGGTACCGCAAAGACAGTGCCCTTCTTCCGCTGGTGTCCTCCAAAACCTTTTTACGAACTATCTCCAAAATTTCATTTGTCTCCACGCCGTTACATTAACAAGTCGGGGCTGAAAAGGCCATTTGAGCCGGGTAAATCTGCTCAATATAAAAAGCCCGCCGCGGTGAAGCGTAGGGCTTGGAAAAAATGCACACCAGTGAAACGAGCTACGAGACAGCTTGAGGAGATTCAACCGTAATGTTGCCCCTCCTGTTAAACGTGCTGTAGGAAACTTCGGTCAGCTCGAGCCGAGCTTCTGATTCCTTGGGGAAAAGCTGCGGGTAAAAATCATGTAGCTCTTCGGAGTTTCTTTTTCGCTTGACGTGGAGCTTAAGCTTCCAATTTTCCCCGGATTCGTCAGTAGCCTCGACGGCCTTGACTCTTGCCCCCAAATGAAAGCGTCCGGCATTGTAATCCTTCCGAACTGCCTTGCTCTGCATGTCATGGAATGGGGCCTCGGGAAGCGGTCGTTTTTCCCCGCCATCGAGAATCAACTTCAAATTGATCTCGAAACCCATCGCGTGAGCTGTCCGATTGAACAACGCTTCCATCAACTCGAACTTGCCCGGGCCACCGATAATTATGAATTTAGTAGTCATACAACCACTTTCTATTTGAAAGAACTTGGAATGTGAGATGGTGCACATTCCTGACACCCTTATGCACCGATTGCTCGGAACACGGCAAACGTATACCCGTTTGAAGTCATAAAAACTATACAACCTTGTATAGAAAAGTCAAATGAGGGGTGCCGTCGTAGAGGATGTTAGAACTATTTTCGAGAGGAGAAATGATGTGACGATTTATATTCCTTCTTTTGCTCAGAATGAGATTACACTTTCTTAAATGAGTTTGCTATCTTCATTAATAAATCTTCATCAATTTTTCCTGAAAGGATAAATGTAATACCTTTTGGTTTCTGTCCGTTCCCATTTGTGGTCAAATTTTGATCACTAATGAACTGAAGATAAACCACGGTTCCTTTACTATTAGCTGAATTATCAATACGAATAAAACCTTGGTAGCCATTTTGAGTTGATATTTTTCGAACAGTTTTTTCATTTGTAGCTACTTCTTGAACATTTGAACTATCAGTTGGCGTAAGTCCAATAGCAATTCTATCTGGACCTACCGGACTTCCACTGGAAGTGTCGGGGGTTAAATTATTTGTAATAACAACGTTGTCTTTGTCATCCGCTTCGTTAAGAAGATACCAACCCGAAGGTAAGGTAAGTCGGTAACCAAATTTTGTATTTTGATATATTGATGAATTATTACGAAGATCGGACTTGTAAACAATGAAGCCGACTATCAATGCAATAATTACTAAAATTAGAACTATATATTTTTTCATGGCCAAATTATACCATGGTTAGAACTGAAACAACCAAGTGAATAAAGGATGGTTTTGAGAAAACTATTCTTGGGTGCCTAATGGGATTTGAACCCATACTGCAACTTTCACAGAGTTGAGTGCGAACCATTACACTATAGGCACCATACTACCGCGTTCCGATTTCTTCACTACTTTGCTAGTTATAGGTCGGCGGTTGCTCCTTTATACCAGATTTATGGTTACTTAGTCGAGCGAGGGCATAGAACAACGAAGAGAGCCTATTCAAAAAAGCCAGCGTAGCAGGGTCTATTTTGAATTCTCCGGCTTCCGCTCCACCCACCACTCGCCTCTCAGCTTTCCTGGCAAGAGTGCGGGATACATCGAAAAGCGCCGCGAGCTCGGTTCCGCCTGAAATGAAAAAAGTTTTTATCGGCGGCAGTTCCTTCTCAATCCTATCGATCCACTGTTCCATCTCCATCACTTTATTCTGTCCAACTTTTTTATCTGCGCCGGCAACTTCAGCCTGAATGGAAAACAGACAATTCTGCGCCCAACCGACGATTTCGCTAGGAATTTCAGCGCCGACACGCCAATCAACACCAGCCGATTTGATCTTCACTAATCCCAAGAATGAATTGAGTTCATCCAGGGCTCCGAGGGCCTCCGTCTGACAGGAACTTTTTGATTTGCGCTCACCAGGACCGGATTTAAAATCCTTAGTTGTGCCAGCGTCGCCTTTTCGGGTATAAAGCATAGCTTTTTTCGGTTACCCAATAAATTTGCGTCTATTTTTTTGAAGGAAATTCCTCCTTGATACGATAGACCGGCCCAATTCCTTCTCGAGTTCTTTCCTAGCGACACCAGAAATCTTTCCTCCACGATTCGCGTCTGATTTGAGTTTTGACACACCAATAGATTCTTCCTGGCGGTGGATTTCAGTCGTTGATCTTTCCCCTAGCATCGTGAAGATCAACTCAAAGTCTTCCATATGATCTCGCAAGTTCTGGCGTTTCAAGCCTTTTAGTTTTTTATAATCATCCGGGGTTATCCCAAATGTCGCTTTGGAAATCTCAGCCGTTAGGATCTCATAATCCCTCTGTTCTTGTGCTCCTCGTTTTTTCCACTCATCTGTCAGTTCCTCGCGAATAGCAATGCCCCGCATCCTCTTCTCAACCCAACTATCGGGATACCCCTTAAGCTTATATAGCAATCGTGTCCTTTTTGTAGCCAATTCCGGGTTTTCAATCTCTTGGACTCGTTCATATCCAACTTTGGCCAACCAGCGCTTGAATGGCTCGGCTTTCGGTGAGGGGATAGATTGGATAATTCGGAATATACCTTCGGTGTTCGCGCAAAGCATTTTTTGCGCCCCTCCTGCTGTATTTATTGGAAGGAGGTGTTCAATTTGACCCCACCCTTTGGATAGATCCTCATCACGATTCAAGATATTCTTCAAATATTGTTTTGGATCAACAGAATCGGTCAAGGCTTCAATCACGTCGACAATGACAAACCACCACTCTTTTTCATGCAGTGTTTTGCGTATCTTTTTCTTTTTGAATATAGCGATCTTCGTAACGGCTTCCATACTGCAATTTTCTCACTACTAAAAAGAAAAACAATATTGACTACTACAGATATCAGTGTGCCCCCACCAGGAATCGAACCTGGACCGCGAACTTCGGAGGCTCGCGTTCTATCCATTAAACTATGGGAGCAAGCGAGGAACAAAAGGACAAGCTCGCTTGGGCTTTTGGTCCGAGCGCAGCTCCTATATCGAGCATAGCGAAGATATGGGAGCCAACATTGTGCGCAGGAGAGGACTCGAACCTCCACGTCCGAAAGGACACAGCCACCTCAAGGCTGCGCGGCTACCGTTACGCCACCTGCGCATTGATTTGTCAAATGCTATCTCATTTATACCTTGATAGCCCTTTCACTATATCCAATATCCGTTGAACTTTCAACCGTTTTCTAGAAAGAGAAATTAATCTTCTGTTTTTGTAAATCGCACCAGCTATAACACCGGCCTCCTGTTTTGCGTATTTCAACTGCCTGCATGAGTTAGAAGCATTTTTTGTAATATGACCATTGACACCAAGCCTATGTCTCAACTCCGAACGGATCCAATTCAAGAAAGCTGGACTAGCCGAGCAGAATCCTATATACCAAAGAAACGATGATCGCCAACGCGGATCGAAATATGAATGAACATAGCCATCACCATCTAGAACTCCTCGCAAAAAATCAATGAAATATTCTGAGGGTATGCCTATCTGGCCGAGAGTCATTGATTTTGCCGGAGTAATACCGATTGAAACGAGAAAGTCATAAAATAGGACATCGCCTATTTGTACCATGTAATATTTTTTCTCCTTTGATTTTGCACGTGACTTCCTTCCTATTTTAAATTTTATTCCAAGCGCCGACTGGAAGTTGTCTACCTGCTCAATATCCTTTGAGATAAAAATAATATGTCTGCCACTTCCCGACAAATTGCCATCAGTTGCAATTAAACCGACGGCATACGCAAAGTTATGCGACCATTTGATCCTCACCTTCCCTTTTGGTTTTGGACCTCTCTTCCCCATAAGACCTTAATTATACCTCAAGGTAATAGCGTCTACCAATTAATTTAACAAAAAAATAAATCCCCGTTCGGAGATTCATTTTTGTTCTTATTTCTTTGCCTCGGCCTTTTTTGCTTCAGCCGGAGCTTCGACAGCGGCCGCTGGTGCCTCGGCGACCGGAACAACCTCTTCCTCATATTTGGCTTCCATGATGCGGCGCATCTGGTGGCGGATCTCCTTTGCAGCCTTCCTGCGGATGAAATAGAGCTTGGCACGGCGGACTTTCGAACGGCGAACCATCTCAACCTCGTCTATCATCGGAGAATAGATCGGGAAAATCCTTTCGACGCCCACACCATCGATGACTTTGCGGACAGTGAAAGTAGCTCCAGCTTCGCGGCCATGCTTCCTGGCCAGAACGATCCCTTCGAAAGCCTGAAGGCGGAACTTGCCCTTATCTTCCTCGATTTTTTGCCAGACGCGAACAGTATCGCCAGGTCGGATGTCGATCTTCGAGCGGTGATCTATGTTCGCCGGTGAAATAACCTTAGTTACCATAGTGGAACTAACTTAACATAGAACCCATAAAGATTCAAGAAATCAGCAGTTTTTTGATGCCTAGGGCGTTAATTGCAGATTGGAAATCTACCGGTAATGGCGC
>JAPLZI010000064.1:0-24339 GCA_026395095.1 Candidatus Tayloriibacteriota bacterium | reverse complement strand
GGGTGATGCAGTGCTAACAGGTGCACGCGGATCTGGTGAGTCCGGCCAGTCTTCGGTTCGGCTTGTATTAGGGAAAATTTTTCTTCCACACCACCTACAGTAGATTTTCCCGTCCAGAGTTTTGTCCAATATGTTTCGGCTTCGCGAACTTCACCGCGTGTGCCTCGTTGAGCCGACCATAGTGGAAAATTGTTGCCACTACGGCCGATCGGTCTCTTGATCGTGCCAAAATTCTCCTTTAGTTCGCCCCAAACAAATGCTAGGTATTTCTTGGCAACAGTTCTACCTTGGAACTGCTCCTTGAGAAAAGCATGAGCCGAAGGAGTCTTTGCAATGAGAAGAACTCCCGATGTGTCTTTGTCGAGCCTATGGACTATGCCCGGCCGTTGTAGGATCTCCCCTTCCGGCGTTCTCTGCAATTCGCCCACATTCATAGCCTCTGGATAATTCTTTGTTATCCAATCCGTAACGAAAGGCCCTTCATTGCGACCGTCGGCGTGTACCATAATTCCAGCCGGTTTGTTGATAACAACGCAGTCGGAATCTTCATACAGTATGTCTATTTTAGGTAGTTCCTTTATGTCCTTGTCATTGCTCATGTCATGAATATACGCTAATGTTTAAGAAACGACAAACGCGCGATTAGCTCAGTTGGTAGAGCAATCCCTTTACACGGGAAAGGTCAGGGGTTCGAGTCCCTTATCGCGCACTTACATGAACAAAGAGGAAATTCCAAAAATTATTAGGGACGTCGGCTTTGATTTCAGTTGGAGCGAAAAGAAGGTTTGGATATTAGAGGTGCCAGTTGAAGAAATAAATATAGATGAATTGACCTGGCACTTTGATATCCCCTTTCTTTGGGAAAGAGGAATTTACAACCTCAAACCGCAAGAAGTAATAAGTAATTCAGACATTCACAAAAAAGAATACGCACGTACAATGAAAGCTGACCTAATTCATCCTATTGATATTATGGAAAATAAGGGACGATGGTTGATTCTAGATGGATTACACAGACTTATGAAGGCCTCCATCTTAGGAATGAAAACTATCAAAGTGCGTAAGATTCCTCGTGTAGATATTCCGAAGATAGTGAAATAACTACAAACGTAGTCATTTTTGAAATGTCTGTAAAAGTACAGCCCATGGATACACGTTCATTTTTGATGTTTTTGCTTTGCTCGATTTTAGAGAATCGCCTAGATGCGAAACTGACAAGATTTCCCCAAAAAATACGGCTCAAAATCGTGGCAAAAAATTCTACTTTCGCATCTAGAAAAAAGTAACTAAATAGATATGCTACTACGCAGGAATCTGCCCCCCCCATTAACAAATCTCTAGCGTAAAGGAAAAGTCCGACCCCACAAAGAGGCCGGGCTTTTCTTAATCTCTGCAATAGCTCAATTGTTAAATATTACATCTGCGGAGCAACTGGTGAAGCTCCATCTGAACCCTTCGATGAAAAGCCGAGGGCGGCGACTACGATACCTACAACCAGGTAGAACCAGTTGGTCACCTGATCGGTTGCAAAGATGCCGAACAGAACCCATGTTCCCTGGAAGAAACCGAGGATAGCGAGGACGACATAAATAATACCCACAGTCTTCAATGTAACTACAACTGAAGGCTTTGCTGCGAGAGCAAGTAGAACCACGCCAATTACTAGATGAACGAGACTTGAAAGCCAATCAGCAGCGACGAAACCGACTGCCGGTTGAGCGAAGAAACCCCAGACACCTACGATTACGAATATGACACCGAATACCCAAGCTGTTGTTTTTGCCATAGTATTGCTTAATTTTTAACTAATAATGGTTAATAAAACCTACACTTGATTTTATCATAAAAAATAGACTTGCGATGTCAAGTAATTCACAGGTTATTAAGATGCAATAAACAGTCCTTATGGTCCTCCCGGAGGGAATCGAACCCCCATAATCGGCTTAGAAGTCCGATGTTCTATCCATTGAACTACGGGAGGGATGGGTCTCGCGGAGCATTGTAACTCCTAAGAATCACTGCCCTTTCCCCTGAATTACGAGAAAACTCATCTAAAACCTTGTCTAGAGCCGTTTCACTGATAGGTAATGCGGACTTCCTTGTTTGGACTGTTTCGGTGGACATAAGTTCTCTCCTCATTCCAAGATACACGGATATGCCAACCCCGACAAGAGTAACAATCAGGATCAAAAAGATAATCAGGATTATCACCCAATCCAAAAATGGGTCATTTGAAAGTTGGTGAGCTAAACGCCCTTTTGGCACCGGACGCGTCATATGCTCCCCTGTCGGTTTATTTTTCTTCAAATTAAGCATGTTCATATTTTTTGAATAGTGGCCACAGAGATATCAAAATTGGATTGCCAATTACGACCACCGCCGGACGACCCATCTGCCTGGCCGGCGTAATTCAAACTGACATTCTTGATATCATTTTGGTATTGAAGCGTCTCGAACAACTCGAGCGCCTGCATCACATCACCCCACGAACCGCTTATCACCACTGAAGCCGTAACCTGGCCGATCCTTTCTTTTGTATCCGATGGTGCGGATGTTTTTATTGAGGAAATAGTCACTGATGCACCCGATGAATCGCCGATTGATTCGATAGCTTGTATAGCTGCAACGGCATTTTCAGCCGGAACAAAGAATGAGCTTAGACGCTCCCGTTTGGCGGCAGTTGATTCATGGAGCTTAATGATCTCTTTTCCTTGCACAAGGTTGGTTTGGCTATCCTTGACAATCTTGCGCGCACTGATCGTACTATCCACGAGCTCATTGGAAACCTGATACATGTAAGCATAGAGGCAAAACGCCACGATCAGCGAGACTATGGAAAGTAGGAATATAATATTGCGTGTATTTCGCGGATGCTTCATGGTGTTGGTTTTGAAAACTTCAAAGTGAATGGCGTGTTGATATTCTTCGCCAACTGATCGATGGGGATGTTGATCTTATTGCCAGGTATTAGGACTTCCAATCTGCCCCTAAAAGCGATGAGATCGGCGCGTGTCGGAGCTATGCCCGTCAGTGTAATCATGGTTGTTGTGGCCGTTGTCATGTTTATGACAAATGAAGTGATTCTCACCGAACCTCGTACGCCTATCACCGACTTTATGATCGGAGAAAACTTAACATTCTTTTGTTCAGAGGTAAGAACCGTCAAAAGTGCATTATCAGACGATAATTCCGCCTTTATTTTTTCCAAGCTTTCATCGGTTTTATTGCTCTTGGCCAAGGAAACCTCATTTTGCGCGGAATGATTGAAGAACCACGCTTGGATATATGCCGGGAACAGTGCTGCTGCGCCTATTACAACCGAAACTGCCAGAGTAAAAATAAAGACGGCAATAGCACGGACATAATACTCGTGATAAAGCCTCCGTCGATCTCTCAATGGTATCAAGGTGTGTTGCATGGTGGTTTATATGCTTCGCGGAGTATCGAAGGCCAACCCAGCTGCAACGGCATAGCCGAGTGAATCTGCCCTCGAGATAGCTGGAATGTATTTGTCTAGATTGGTGGCGTTACACCAAACTTCCGCCATTTTTATATTCATAAGTCCGGCGCCATCGTCCATTTTCGACAAGCTTGATTCGACTAGATTTGCGTCCTTTCCGACCAGTATCGCTTCATCGATATTCATACCGTTGCCATGAGAAAACCAATACGAACGAATGCGACTGATCTCTTTTTGAAGCTCTGTCATCATGAACAACCCCTTATCATCCCCACCGCTCTTGACTCCCCATCCTGCTGTAAACGTAAAGTGGATGACGTTTCCGCTCACTATATATATTCCTGTCTTTTTGTTCATGATATGGATGATAAGCCTAGTTTTATCTGATCCTACCGGTATGATTGCTCTAGCAATTGCTTTTGGCACAACTTCAAAAGAAACCGGGATCAACCCAGCGCTCTGAACGAGTTCCATATAATGCTCAATATACGTTCTGGGCACCACCGAAACACTAGCTCGCAATGCACCTCCAGTGACAGCACGAGGCAAAAGGTCAAAATAAAAAACCGCATCAGGTGCCGCCAGAGGCACATTTTCTTCCAGCTTGAACTCGATATTCTGTTCGATTATCTTTTGCTCCGTTGAAGGGACCTCGGTCTGGAATAGATATGCCTTCTCTTCCGGCATCGAAACCTTCACATAAGTCAGCTTGTGCTTTTTTCCGAATTCCGCAAGTTGGGCGATGAATTCTTTTTCATCCTTAACATCACCGCTCGTAAAAAGCCCCGGGGTAAAGTCCATCTTTCCGAATAAACTGATATGTCTCGCGCCGCCGAAACCGGAATAAGCAATGCAACTTACGCCATCATCGGAAATGTCGAGGCCGACATGCGGCATAAGCATGAATTTTGGTGGCGGAAATAGTCTGAAAAGCGGCAAGGAAGAACGCATGCGGTAATTGTAACAGAATACTATTGTTTTCGCCTTCTTAGTACCTCTCGTAAGGCGGGAAGCAAAGATAGAACGATAATGACCCCGATAGCCGGCAATAAGAATCTGTCTGGATCCGGAATCACATGGCCAAAACCATAACCCAAACCGATAAGCAAGACCGTCCAAAGAAAACCTCCTAAAATATTGTTGATAAAGAAAGTCTTGTAATCCATATTACCTATACCTGCCACAATAGGAGCAAATGTTCGGACAATTGGGACAAACCTGGCCAAAATAATGGTCCTCACGCCGTATTTCTCGTAAAAATGCTGCGCGCGCGCAATATTCTTCTTATCGAAAAAGACCGAATCATCCTTGCTAAAAAGCGCCGGCCCGACTTTCTTTCCGAAAACATAGCCGACATTGTCCCCAACCACGGCGGCAATGAATACCCCGACCAAGAGAGCGGCTATTGGCAGATGCCCTTGCGAAGCAAGAAGACCAGCTGTGAATAGCAAGGAATCACCCGGAAGGAAGAAACCAAAGAAAAACCCTGTTTCAAGAAAGATGATAATGATGATCCCAATCAATCCAAAAGCACTGATGAGCGCCTGGGGATTTGAAAAAAAACTGACGATGGATGATATCATGTGATTTATTTGGCTAATGTACCCGGTGCAATCGAGCTATTTGGTTCTAAGGTCGAGAAATTTCCATTTTCGTCAGAGAGCGCGAAGAGCATGCCATTACTTTCGAAACCCTTGATCATTCTAGGTTCGAGGTTTGTCACGAACATACATATCTTCCCCACGAGCACTGCAGGGTCAGGAAAGTATGCAGAGATACCTGATACAATTTGACGAACAGAAGGAACTAGGGATTTTTCCCCAGCTTCATTAACAAGCTCCTTTTTTTCAGCAAAATCGACTACTAGACGCAAAAGTTTATCCGTTTCTGGAATTTTTTCCGCTGAGACGATCTTGCCCGCTCTTATTTCTACTTTTTTGAAATCTTCGTATGTGATCATATTTTTAATTGGTCTGCCATTAGCTGCTCTGCTTATCCAAAAAACTCTGGAGGATGAGCGCCGCGGCAGAAGCGTCAATCTTATCATGTTTGCCCTGCAATCTCTCGGCCTGCTCCGAAGTCATGAATTCTAGCTCCAAATAAGTCTTGTAACCTCTCTTATCTAATCTGTCCTTAAAATCCATTATTTCTGGCAAAATCTTATTGGCGCTCATATCGTACTTGCGTGACTCACCTATCACAATTTTTCTGGTGTCATTTTCCTTGGCAAGCCTTTCGACCTCCAACAACAGGTTCTCAGTGTTAGCGATTACCGCAAGCGGCAAGGCGAACTTCGCCGATTCATCAGAAACAGCAACACCGACACGCTTTGAGCCATAATCGATTCCTAGGTATCTCATGCGGCTATTGTACTGTATGTAGCTAAAATTTGAAAAAGCCATGAAAATATGACATTATCCAGTACAGATTGTATTTCCAAAACTATACGCATGTGGTATACTGGCTTAGTGCCAAAAAATTATAAAAGAAAGCCCAATATACCCTGTTTGGTCTGTGGTTTGCCAGTTTATAGAAGACCTTCACAGATAACCGAATCAAAAGGAAATGCCTTTTGCAGCATGGCTTGTTACGGTGTCTTCTGCCGCAAAGAAAGACCCTGTGTGGTCTGCGGTATGATGATGTTAGCAAGTCTAAATAAAAAAACATGCAGCAGAAATTGTGCGAATAAAAACAGGACCGGCATTCGATATCATTTAGGTAGTCCTAGAGATAAAGTAAAATCCATCCAGGCATTAAAAATTCAACTTTTAAAGGCCCGGGGAAGTAAATGCGAACGCTGTAATTATGATAAACATGAGATACTGCATGTACATCATAAAAATAGAAACAGGAATGATAACAGATTAGAAAATCTTGAACTTGTTTGTCCAAATTGTCATTATGAAGAACACTGTTTAACCCATGGAGGGTTGCGCCGAATGGTAAGGCAACGGTCTTGAAAACCGTCGGGTGAAAGCCCTTAGAGGTTCGAGTCCTCTACCCTCCGCAAAGTAAATTAGCTTGATTTATAAGGATTCTAAGAAGTTGAATCTGAAGATATAAAAAGTACCATAGGCGCAAAAGATGGAGGACTATCTATTAAACATATGATATTATCAAATGATTGTTGGACTAAACAGTATTACATTAACAACATGAAAAAGAGGAGATGGATACTAATCATCGTTGCTGGACTAATTATATTAGCAGCAGTTTTTGTTATTGGTACTAGAGTGTATGTTAGAAACCTGACAGCTACTGGGACATGTTTGGACACTGATACTAAACCATTTTACGACTGCAATTCATACGCCGAGTATGTCTCAAAAAGGACACCTGATATGAAAATAGCAGACGATAAATTTGTTTCTGATGCCATTTCCAAAACAAATAATAGCAACCCAATAGAAGCAAGTAATTCGATTGTTAGTTTGGCTGCACAATACCTAAGTGATCATGATTATAGTACATCCATGAAACGTCTAAATGAAGCCCTATTGATTGATCCAAACAATTACAGCATTTACTGGATAATGGCAACATGGTATGGCAAATTAAATGATTCCCAAAAGGCAGACCAACTCTTTGATCAGGCAATGAGCATCTATGACAGTAAGTACGATTTTAATAAAGATGGTCGAAGTGTATTTGTGTGCGACTTCGCTCTCGGTAAGTTGATGAACATTGACTCGAAATCTTTACCTCAACAACAGGTTGAATTAACAAATATTGTTAAAATACTTACGGATGTATCAAATGGCAGGATTAGTTCAGCCTGTTTAACTACTTTGGCTGATGCCCAATATCGTATAGGCGATAAACAAGCCGCTAAACAAACTATATTATCTGCCAAATCTTTAACTCCTAGTATAGTTGAATACAAACCATGGCAGAGGCTTTCTGCTGAGCTAGGAATTTAGAACTATCAATAGATATTGACTATTCTATTCTGGCATCCTCCCACATTCCCCGCCAAAGACTCGCACAAAAAATAAAAGTGCTATAATTTCCCCATGGCCATCGAAGCTCTCATATCATGGAACGCCCCCGCGCATATATATGTAGAAAAAAAGTCTGATTGGTTTTGGGCTGTGGGCATCATAACCCTCGCCATAGCAGCCGTGTGCTTTATTTTCGGAGAGATCATCACTGGCATATTCGTGATCGTGGCCGCCGTCGCTCTGGTCATTCATGCCGCCAATCCGCCCCACAATGTCCGTTATGAGATAAATGACCGCGGAATCGCACTTGACGATGTCCTCTACCCATTCCTGAGCCTAGATTCATTCTGGATTCCTCACAACGAAACCCCTCCCCGAGTCCTCATAAAATCTAGAAAGTTGCTCATGCCCATCATCGTCATATATATAGACGAAGTTGATCCGGAGTCAGTCAGAGAGGTCCTGCTAAAATACATCGCTGAAACCGAACACCACGAACCGGCACTAAAAAAACTTCTCGAGTGGATAGGATTCTAAAAAAATTGCTAAAGTTTACTAAAGGTGATTGATGCTTTCCCGATTCCCCATATGTTTTTCTGCCTCAAGAACTATCTTTTCCATCATTGTTATTACTTCTATCGGGTATTTACCCTTGGCTGTTTCCTCGGAAAGCATGACCGCATCTGATCCTTGGAGGATTGCGTTTGCGACATCAGTAACTTCGGCTCGCGTCGGCACCGGACTTTCCACCATCGAAAGGAGCATCTGGGTGGCCGTTATCACCGGCTTGCCAGCTTCTTTGCATTTTTTGATTATCATCGCTTGGGCAAAGGGTATTTTTTCGAGGGGAATCTCGTTCCCTAAATCTCCTCTCGCAACCATGATGGCATCCGAAACGGCGATTATTTCGTCTATCGAATCGAGTGCTGCTTTGCGTTCTATTTTTGCGATAATGCGTTGTCTTCCGGAATATTTCCTGACAATTTCTCTGCATATATTCACGTCCTCGGCACTTCCGACGAATGACATGGCAATGTAGTCCATCTTATGCAAAACACCAAATTCTATAAACTCTTCATCACGCTCGGTGATAATCGACACGGCCCCATGGTCATATGTATGTTCTGATCCCTTCTGAACACGCGGACCAGGCAGGTCTTGGATAATCGGGATCTTCCGACCACATTCTTTTTCCAGTTGCCTTACGAGTTCTATTTGCTGCACCCGAGTCTCGAGGTCAGCCCATGAAAAATTCAGCCTAACAACATCCAACTGATGCTCGATCATGGTCTTTAAAATTTCCCTCGTTGATGAAGCCGGGCCGATCGTCGCTACGATTTGTGCTTTGGAATGTTTCATATTTATGATGCTATTCTAACAAAAATCGGCGCCAATTGCCTGGCTTATGTTCGTAAATCCATCCTTTCTTAAAAGTTCCACGAGTCCCCTGTTGATCTCACTCACGACTTGTGGCCCTTCATAGATCATCCCCGTGATCAATTCCACAAGCGTCGCGCCAAGCCTGATTTTCCTATATGCATCTTCTGCGGTAAATACGCCGCCGCACCCAATGAGGATAAACCTACCAGCCTCCTTTTTGTATATGTAACCGAGCATTTCGTCTGCAAGACTCTGAACAACTTTCCCGCTTAGGCCGCCCTTCACCGGAACTCCGGCGTCAGATATTTTAGGATTATCTCGTTTCTTCGTGAGATTTGTGCAAATGATCCCTTGGATTCTATGCGAACGCGAGACAGCAAGAATGGCGTCAAGCTCATCATGAGAAAGATCCGGAGATAATTTTATAAAAACGGGTTTTTTGGTCGGGATTTTATCCAGAACATCAAAAAGATAATTTAGTTTGTCGGGCGCAACGAATGGTTGTCCGCCTTGAGCATTCGGACAGCTTATGTTCACAGTGATATAACTGCCGATCGGCTCCATTATTCTAAAAGCCTTGGCAAAATCTCTGACAGCATTATCCACATCAAGGTTCTCTTTGCAGTTGGTCATGGCAACACTCGCACCGATCGGTATAGAAAACTTACCGCCGTTTAGTTTGACTTGCAGTCTTTGTGATATCGCATCACAGCCGTCATTCATGAGTCCATAATAAACAACGAGACTTTGTGATTTTGGTAATCGCCATAAACGCGGCTTAGGATTGCCTTCACATTTCTCGCCGGTGATCGAACCAACCTCGGCAAAACCAAAACCGACTGATGGCAAAATATCGATCAGCTGTGCATTCTTGTCGAAACCTGCCGCAAGTCCAATGGGGTTCTTGAAATCCAAGCCTAAGACCTTTTGCTCAAGAATCGGATTTTCGTAACTGAACATTCCCCGAGTCAGACTCCGACTAAAGGAATACCGACCTAGCCAAGCTCCGACTCCCGTCATCCGCTCATGAATAAGCTCTGGATCACAACGAAAGAATATCGGCTTCAAAATATGTTTATATAAAACGTGAACAATCCTATTACGGTGATATGTAAAGGTGTGATTCATTGTGCCCCCGGGAGGAATCGAACCTCCATTGCAGGATCCGCAATCCTGCGTCCTATCCGTTGAACGACGAGGGCCTATCTCACAAATATATCCTAGTTATCCGAGTTTTGCGAGAGAAGCCGCGGCGCGTGACTTGAGCCGGGCGGCAGCGTTGTCCTTGATATAGCCAGTCTTGGCAGATTTATCGAGTGCCTGATATAGATCTGGGAGAAGCTTGGTAGCGGCCGTTTTATCCTTGGCTACGATGAGTTTTCGGAATGAGAGTAGAGTACCATCCATTTCCTTTTTACTGCGAACATTGAAAACACGCTTCCGTTTTGAGGCTCGCAACGCTTTTTTGGCTGAAGATGTGATTGGCATATTGTTATCGGGAAGTAGTGAGAAATTATCACATCATGCCTCAAAAGTAAAGAAATGCTATGATTGGGCCATGATTTCGATGATTTCAGGCCTCGTTGAGGAACTCGGCACCAACTACGCCGTCATCAATGTAAATGGCGTCGGATACAAGCTATTTGTAACTGCCGACACACTCCATACTCTTAAGAACGGCCGTTCGGTCAAAATGTGGACACATCTTGCAGTCCGCGAAGACGCCCTCGACCTTTATGGTTTTATCAAGAAGAGCGAACAAGAATTTTTTCAGCTTTTGATCAGCGTGTCTGGCATCGGGCCAAAATCGGCATTGAATATCCTGTCGCTAGCTTCTAGTGAAACACTGACTGGAGCGATTCGTACAGGTTCAACAGTACATCTCGTCAAAATTTCCGGCATCGGCAAGAAAACCGCCGAGAAGATCGTTATGGAATTGAAAGACAAGATCAGCGGACTTCGCAGTTTCGCTTCCGGCCCGATGGGAGCAGGCATGGCGAGCGATATTGACGCTATCGAAGCTCTACGAGCTCTAGGCTATGACGCGGAGGAAGCACGTGAAGCCCTTAAGAAAGTCGGCAAGGATATCTCTGATGTCGGAGCAAAAGTGAAGGCGGCACTCAAAGTTTTAGGATAAGAAATATCTACAGAAATAAGTGTTAACACCTAGACTAGACACTTTTTTTGTTATCTGCTAACATTTTAACAGACAAGCTTGACAGGCCGGCAGGACGCAGATTCAAGGGTTTATTTGGCTTATTTAAGCCCTTGAATCTGCGTCTGGCTTGGTTGCCTCAAGGCTTCTAAGGTGGCCGCACATCAAAATGAAAACGTATACGTACATGCTACGTCTCTGCGCGGGCTTATTCGTAGGCCTGGCTGCGGTGCTGTGGGTCGCACATGCGACCGACGGCCCTGCCAATAGCGTCACCACCAGCAAGGTCATCGCCACCGATCATGGTTTGATCAACGCGGTAACGGCGATCGACACGACGACCCTCATGGCGACTACGGCGACCGACACCTTCAAGTTCGAAGTGGCCGGCACCAGCATCAATAAGGCAAACACGGGCGCGACGTCCACGGCGATCAAAGAAGGAGGTGCTGCAATTTGCGCGGTGAAGTGTACCAATCACTACGCCAGCATTTATCTGACCGACGTGATCATCAGCAACATCAGCACGACCGCGGCCGCCAACACAATCACCGGCGCCACGAGCACAATGTGTACACTCACCAACAACGGCCCGAATATCGCCGTTGCCGGCACCAACTCGAACTCGCCCATGTTCAGATATTATTACGGCTTCAGCGCCGCACCAATCGCAACCGGCGCAAACGACCTCTTCGCCGCGGGCTTCAAGGAGGTGCCCGGGCCGGAAATTGTCGTCAACGCGACCAACACTGCGTAGACGACATCGTCGGCGTCTCCAGCCGTTCTTCAGCTGGAGTAAACCTCGGTAGCCTCACAAGCTATCGAGGCTTTATTTTTTCACCAAATGAGACATAATACATACATGCTCGACGAAACACTCATAAAGATAAAAGGTTTTATTCCTGCCCCGATTTTTGGGTTTTTCCAACCAGCATACCACTGGTCACTTTCATTCTTGGCGGCGTTAGTCTACGGCTTTCCCTCTAGGAAAATAAATGTTATTGCTGTCACCGGCACAAAAGGCAAAAGCTCAACAACAGAAATCTTAAATGCGATCCTTGAAAAAGCCGGCAACAAAACCGCACTATCAAATACGATCCGCTTCAAAATCGGCGACAAATCCGAACGTAATCTTTTTAAAATGAGTATGCCTGGCCGTTTTTCCATGCAAAGACTGATCCGTCGAGCAGTCGGTGAAAATTGTAAATACTTCATTGCTGAAATGACTTCGCAAGGTTCCCTGCTTTTCCGCCATAGATTTATTGACATAAACACGCTCATATTCACGAATCTCTCACCTGAACACATTGAAGCTCACGGATCATATAAAAACTATGTGGACGCAAAACTAAATATCGCAAAAAATATGGAACGGTCCAGTAAAAGGCCGACGACAATCATCGTTAATAGTGATGAAAAAGAGAGTTCGCAATTTCTTTCCTATAGTGTCAATAAAAAAATTTCTTACAATCACAAAGAGGCCGAACCGTACAAGATAAAAGAAATCGGCCTTGAATTTACTTTCGACAGCCACCCGATGAGATCAAATCTCTCAGGCCTATTCAACCTTTACAACATACTAGCCGCGGCTACATGCGCCAAGAACGAAGGAACTCCAAACAACACAATCGCTGCCGCCATCGCCGAGTTTGATCACATTCCCGGCCGTGTAGAAAAAATAGAAACTGGACAAGATTTCACTGTTGTAGTTGATTACGCTCACACTGCTGATTCTCTGGAAAAACTTTACATGGTTTTTCGGCCAAATCCAAGAATAAAATCAGACCTACAAAAAACAGTCCTCCAAAAACTTATCGCCATCCTCGGCGGCACCGGCGGCGGACGCGACACATCGAAGAGGGCTGTGATGGGTAAGCTCGCTGATGACTATTGCGATATCGTCATCCTCACCAATGAAGATCCCTATGATGAGGACCCACAAAAAATTGTCACCGACGTATCAAAGGGTGTTACATCCAAGAAACCCCTTATTATCATGGATCGTAGACTAGCAATACGCGAAGCTGTGAAGCAAGCACGAACCGGCGATGTGATTCTGATCACTGGCAAAGGTACTGACCCATATATCATGGGCCCGCGTGGAACAAAAACTCCGTGGAGCGACGCAGATATTGCTCGCGAGGAAATTCGCGCTAGTTTATAGAGTCCGCGCTGAATAGATCCGATTTAAGGTTTCAATGGTCTTCGGCCCGGCTATACCATTTTCATTGTTGATATCGTATTTATGTTGAAATGTTTGTAGAGCCGAGCGTGTACATGGACCTAACTTGCCAGTGCGAGGGCATTCGTTCGATGACAAGCCCGCTGGTGGATAAACACCGTCCAATATCAAAGCAGTCTGCAAAGCAAAAACATCCTGTGGAGAATCATTCTTGCCTGTTAACTGGTTGTTCCATTTATAAGGCAGCGTCAAAGTATCGAAGGTCTTAGCCTCAACGAGCGCGCCCGCCGGGTCAAAGAAATCTAGAAGACCGATATATGTCTCGTAAGCAATCTCCTTTAGATATAGTTCGCGGACTTTCGGATCAACAAGTTGCGGCTCATAGATGTACGCGTACTCAATCAGCAAACTGGCGGCATCAACGGAATTATTCGATCCTATCGCTATGAGATCCTGCTCTTCTATTATTCCTGACCGTTCGCCACGAAGGTTAGAAACGGGATTGTATTTCGCCAAGCGTTTGAAAACTGTATTGGCAACGGCTTTGGTAGAGGTGCTGTTAAAAAACTGCCCACCGGGTACATATATCGAAAAACCTGTGTATGTTCCTGCGACGGATGCATTCTTGCGGGGATAATCGTTGAAATGCACATGCACGACGATATTGATATTATTTTCGTTAGCCCATTTATTGATGCCATGCAACCGTATACCCACGGAAGGATTCACAGTATTGTGGTAAACCGGCTGAACAACCGGTGCGATCCCATCGAGCTTGACCAACTCCCTAAGGGCATCTTTGTTGGCTTTTTGCCACTCGACAATATCATTCCAGCTTGACTTAAAATAATTGGCGAACTCCGGAGTCCAGGCGGTTTTAGTCAACGCGCTCATCGAGCGAACCAAACTCGGTGCCTCCGAAATCTGGTTCATGACCGGGCACGACGAGTATCCGGACTTTTTCCTGGCCCGGAATCGAGGCCATCATATAATTGGATTTGAGCTGTTCGACAGTCACAGGTTTACGCATCAGGATGACTGCCGCTATCTGTTCACCTGCCGATCTTATCGTCGCGAGTATTTCCGTTGCAACATCGGGAAAATTCATGCCGAACCATGGCATTATAAAAATTACGACTATAAGGAGCGCGGCGACATAGTAACGCATATATGCTAGATTTTAGCACATCCCAGCATGCCTGAACTTCCAGAAGTACAAACAACTGTGAATGGCCTCAACGCGAGCATTCGCGGGCTTTCTATTCTGGATGTCTGGACCGACTACAACAGTAAATTTCACACAGGCAAGGATTCCATCAAGGATCCGGCTTATTTTAAGTATTTTCGCAAGAATGTTGTCGGCGCAAAAATCATTCGCATCGATCGTTTGGCGAAAAATATTCTTATTCGCATTGAAAAACAATCCAAAAAGAAGGTCGTCAAAAGCGTTATTTTGGTCCACCTGAAAATGACCGGGCACCTGCTATACGGTAAATTTATTTATGACAATAAAATAAATAAATGGACACCGGGTCCAAATGAGCGAGCCTCCCTATCAGACCCGTACAACCGTTTTACGCATTTTGTGATTTCCCTTTCAAACAAAAAACATGTGGCGCTTTCTGACGCCCGCAAGTTTGCCAAGGTCACATTGATCGCAGAAAAGGATATGGCCAAAACGATTCACCTAGCTGGAATCGGCCCGGATCCGATAAACAAAGAATTCACTTTCAATCTCTTCAAGGAACGCCTGGACCGCAGACCAACAGGCAGAATCAAGCAGGTTCTCATGGATCAGACGATAATCGCTGGTGTTGGAAATATTTATAGCGACGAGGCGCTCTGGCGAGCAGATCTTCACCCAGAAACGCGCGTCCGAAACATTCCCGACCAATATCTCAAAAAACTCTATTCGGCGCTTCTCGCTGTTCTTTCCAAAGGAATCAATTTTGGCGGTGATTCAATGTCTGATTACAGAAATATCCACGGTGAACGAGGCAAATTCCAAGAACATCACAAGGTTTATCAGAAAAAGGGCGAGAAATGCAGCAAGTCTGGCTGTAAGGGCACAATCATTCGCAAGATTGTAGGCGGCCGCAGTGCACATTTTTGTGACATACATCAGAAATTACTAACCGAATAGGTACGGGTGAGAACCGATATTGATGAGGGCCAGTGTCAAAACATTTTCTTCAATCTCATACACCAATAAAATATCACTCTCAACGTGACATTCGCGAAAATCTTGCCAATCACCCGCCAGTTGATGATCGTGATATTTTTGTGGTAGAGAAACTCCTTGCATCAAGTATTTAATAACAGTATCGAGTTCCATGCGATCAAACCGTCCGGAATGAAGAAGTTTTTTTAATGATTTAAGATATTTCCTTGTTTGAAATAAGGAATACTTAGGCATTTAATTTATCCCAGTCAGCAAATAATTCCGAAGTCGAAGTATACTTCTTGCCGTACTTCTTTGCCCATTCAACTTCTTTTTTTACTTCCGCAATATAGCGAGGATCGTTCATTTTACCTATATGAAAAGGTATCGCGCCAGTTTCAATGACCTTATTCAGGAAAAGCTTGATTGCCGAGGACACATCGAGGCCCATTTTCTCGATAGCTCTTACGGCCTGCAATTTGGTTTTGCTGTTAATACGGACATTTATAACTGCTGTTGAGTTTGTAGACATTGTATTATTGTTTATTACTAGCCAAGTATATACAATGTATACACACAAGTCAACAGTCTATCAAACGATACAAAAAAATACCTGCAGCCACTGAAACATTCAATGATTCTTTTTCCCCTTTTATGGGGATTTCCGCTATAACATCAGTTAAATTTAACAGTGATTGGGAAACACCCTCGACTTCAGCTCCAAATATGATTAAAACTTTATTACCGGCTTTAATTTTTTTGTAATCAACTGAATTTTTAGCCTGCTCCAAGGCAATAATTTCAAAACGTTCTCTCTTCAATGATTTGACCAATACCCGTGAATTATCCAAATGATTCCACGGAATCATGTCTTCTGCCCCCAACGCAACTTTTGCTAGATCTTTTCTTTTGCGGCCAAAGCGGTCCACGGGGACAGGGGTCGTTCCCAGACAATATATTCGAGAAATACCGAGTGTTTCAGCCGTCCTGAAGATAGAACCGACATTATGGACGCTCCGGATATTATCTAACAGTAGTCTCACATCGCGCTTCATCATATAATTAGTACATTAACATATAATTTTATCACCAACATGCTTTCACTATTTCCAACTTTTCTATCGTGGAATCAACTTTCCCCTTTTCTTATCCGTGTAGTTCTAGGTGCCATCTTCATATTCTGGTCGTATAGAGGTCTCCGAAATTCAAGGGCTGATGTAAAGGCAAGGACCACGTCAGTTATCGAAGGAATTGCTGGGATCTTGCTCGTCATTGGGTTGTGGACACAACTAGCCACCATCGTAATCGGAATCGATCTCATCATCCGTTTGGTTGATAAGGTCATAAAAAAGTCGTTTCTCACGGACGGAGTAAATTACTATCTCGTACTTCTCGTACTCGCCGTCTCACTCCTCGTCACAGGCGCCGGTTTCTGGGCGTTCGACCTGTCGATCTAGTGGCCTTGACATTTTCACCCTTATATAGTACAATCCTTCCTAATTTGATCCTCTGACAAATCCAGGTATATAAGCCGGCACCCTGTCGGTTTACGTAACACACGCCTGATTTTCTTTGGCTCAAAGACTTTGCTCTATGAAAAAGTTCGTTGTGTGGGCGGAGAACGCCCACAGAATCAAGCACGGAAAAGTAACCAACATTAGCGGTTACCGCATAATTGTCCTATTCGAAGACCACACCAGTGCTTATGCAGACATGCGTGGCGGCTGTTCCGTCACGATCTCAGTCGTCGGGGACACGACATTCACAAACGGTGATATTCGCGTCCCGGGGCTTCGAGTCGGAGATCCGGTCGTTGTCTTCCTGGGCAAAAACCCCGACTGGGTTCACGCCTGGTGCCACGCCGTCGATTACAACAATGTCAAACATCGTTACGAGCACGACATGGAGATCGCCAGGGCAGCACTCGAGAAAGTCACGGCTCGTCGGCAAAAGGAACGGGGGGAGTGGCTGGAAAAGGCTCGGCCGATCGAAAATGTACAGCAGAGTCTCGAGGCCCTCGGTCAGTTCCGGATTGTCGGGGCACATAAATTCCATCAGGAAGTCGACATGCGCCCGAAAAAGCTCGTCACTGGTTCGATGAGTCTTGCGCGACTGTTGTCCGAGCGTGATCGGAAGATGATCACGTTCATTCCCTTCCAGAAATGGAGCCCGAACGACGATCTACATCAGTGGATCGAGCGCCAGGTCGGCGACGAGTGGGTGCGGGTTAAGCTGAGTGATGATGACCTCGACTGGCTCACTCTCGGTCTCGAGGGCAGAGTCGGCATCGACGATCTCAGCGAGATCATTGCCAGAATCACAAAGCCGACCGGCCAAGTTCAAGCTTTGAGGCTCGTGGCTTGAGCAATGCCAAAGTTTTACTTCGAGAGCGCCGTCTACGGATGGCACTCTTTTTTGCTTCGAAAATGAGAGTTGTGGGTTGTTGCTTTTTAGCACCGTGTAAACTAGTCTATTTCACTAGAAGAATACACATAGGACCAAGCCCTTTGAAAGGAGAACATCCAAATGAAATCACCCGCAGAAGCGTTGGGTAAATCGATAAAACCAACGAACTTCGGTCAACCGAAATTCGTTGCGAAAAACTGGTATATAACAGATATTACCGTCATATCTCATGACGAATCCGTCTACAACGGTACAACAAAGTTGGTCAAGGTGGATGAGAATAATAGAGAGCGATTCATCACATGGAATGCATCGCGTCTTGATGACAAATCCTGGCGCTTTGATAATAACCACCCAGGATATAGTCTCGAAACACCATTTTCAATGGAAAAAGAGATTGACGCGCTGATCCGGTCAATCATGTCGAGTTGGTTAAACGAGAAGTACGAACCGGCTGGAACGACCGAAAAGAGTTCAGAAAATGTAACCAGGGACAGAGGCCCGCAACCGCAGAAACCTGGAGTTGAACTGCCAAGGTCGAAATTCTTGCTCATTCCCGTGAATCGGATCCGGCCAAACAAGGACCAACCGCGCAAGGCTTTTCGCCGGGGAGAACTCAACGAGATCAAGAAGAGTTTGTCCCAAGACGGCCAAAATACACCAATCGAGGTCCTCGAAGTTCAAGGTGATCCAAATGCCGATTGGGAACTCGTCAAAGGCGAGCGTCGCTGGAGAGCGGCTCGTGAACTCGGTCTCGAAAAGCTCGAGGCGATCGTACGGACTCGTGACCAAATTCCTGACAAGAAGAAACAGCACCGCTGGTGTTTCATCGGGGACTTCCATCACGCCAGATACAATAAGATCGAAATCGCACTCGCACTCTTGCAGGAATATTCTGAAGGGGCGACAATGGCGGAACTCGGACACATTTGTGCTCGGAGCACTACCTGGGTTTCAACACATCTTACCCTGACCAATTTACATCCAACTCTCCTGAGAAAATTGGATCCGAAGTTGCCGAGGAGAGAACAGCTAAGCGCCTCGATAGCTTGGAGGTTAGCCAAAGTGCCGGCAAATGAGCAGATGGATATTTACAGGAAGATTGCGCAAGTGGAAAGCAGCCGTCTCCAACTCATCGAAACGAAGAGACTCATTGCTGAGAAAATGCCTGATAGGCCCTCCGCACATGGACGTCCACGAAAGCCTACTGACAACGTCAAAAGCATGCTCGTAGCAGTTCCGAGAATGGTGGCAGACGCCATTACTGTCGACAACTATTCGAATGCCACTATCGACAGTCTGTTGGCCAACAGACCTGCAGAAGTCGAGCGAGTGCTCGAATATATCAGCACTGTAATACAGCGGCTCCGTTCGTTTGGCGACAAGATCAAAAAAGCCCGACGAAGATAAGTTTCAGAGCGTCAGAATCAATACGCGGCTGGTCCCTAACCAAGGACCAGCTTTTTTGTATGAGTAAAGTAGAGATTTAACTTTGTGCGCCGAACAAGAGATTCTTATAACCATATTCGAGGATTGGGATTATATGCAGGGGTTGTATGAAAAGCTACTTTTTATTAGAGCGATAGTAAGTGGAAACGCACCAATCTAGCTAATCGACGTGGCTGTTTTAATTTTGGAGTAAATACTATTCTTTGTGGGTAACTTTCTTCATCACCAGAACACCGTCAGTATTTTTTGTCGACGTTGGAAATTCTGGGTCTACTATCATGCTCGAACCGGAAGACTCTGATGTCGGATGTAGCATCGAATTATGGATTATGCATGTACTTTCAGGACTCAAGACTCGAACCATTTCAGCTTCGACCTCATGTATATATTTACCATTTTGTAATATAAATTCGTCAGTTCCAAAAGTGAATAATGCAACCGTGTTGTCAGGGAGCCTTTTTAAAAAGGTCAGGGCATCCTCTTTTACGAGATTCATTGCAATTTGAGTGCCAATTTTTCTCTTCTTTAATTCCTTCTCAGTGATTTTTAGAAATGCCTGGAGCACTAAGTCTTTATAATTAAAAGGCTCGATACCTATGTATCCCTTAGCGCCTAGCATACATGCCAATTCATATCCACCGATATTAGTACCGGCCCCCAGATCAATAACAACCACATCCTTAAATTTGTTCTTAAGCCAATCCACTTTTTTTCGAAACGGGTTAATCCCCGATTCCAAATCTTTTATGTAGCCGATTCCTGCCCCAACATACCCAGTATCATAGGCTTTTCCTATTTCTCTGCTCCCAGTTTCAGGATTGGCAATTTCTTTGTCTATAGTTTCGGCACAATTTTCCAGTGAAACAAGGTCCTCAGTTCTTGTCCCGGGAATTAAAGCTTCAACACTTTCTATGTTTGCGATAAGTGCACCCTCACCGTTTTTTTCTGAGAAATTATACGAGAAGAGCCTTCTTACATTTTCTGCCAGTTTGATCTCTCGTTCTGGCTCAGATTCTTCGGGGTTATTTTGGAATTTAATTCCTTCGCCCATAAAACTAATCATACCAGTACTCTGGAGTAAAACAAATGAATTTCGAGTCCAGTTCTTTCCTTAAGGGTTCGACTCCAACCTGGGTCTACCCCAAAAACAGGCAAACGGCATTCAAATATAACAGTCTCCAGTTTGTGCGCCCAGTTGGAGTCGAACCAACGACCCACTCCTTAAAAGGGAGTTGCTCTACCACCGCGAACGAGGGATGAGACGGGGTGTTCCTACATTCCGTCTCGAACCGAGTGAAGCGCCTATATCAAGCGTAGCGCCGATATGGGCGCATGTGTAGATATGGGCGCATATTCAATGAACTACTTCCCAGTGCATTTCAAAACTAACCTTTCCGTGGCCAACTCCAAATCAACTAGACCACGATGCCCGTCATGGTACAAGGTGACGAGCTCTCTCGCAAGTTCTTTTGAGCCTATGGTTTTGGCTTTCCAAAAGAGCATCCCTAGAATAGCTTCAGGTTCAGCCCCATTTTCTACCGCCTGTCTATACAATGTCCAAGCTTTAAATCGCTCCCCCCGACTAACTGCATCACCTAAAGCAAAGATATTTGACCCGCTATTTGCAAATGATTTGGCTGTATCTTTCTTTTCGCATTCGACGATCTTCTCTGCGCTTTTTTCAAAGGCTTTTTTTAGCTCGGCATTCAACTTACCCTCAAAAACAATAAATATATTCGTTGACTCCTGCATGGCAGGAATGAATTTCAGGATTTCTTCTTTGGCTTCCGTGCTTTCAGTAACTCGGCTTAGAAATACAATATACTTATTTGAAAACAAACCCTGTCCACCCAAATGCCCTTCAATAACCGATGAATTCCAAGAATCAGCCTCGATCTTTACAAAAGCCGCGTCAGGTTTCTTTGCACGCAGAGAGTCGACAAGAGCTCGAGCTTTAACTCCCGCTTGACCGACATCAGTTCCATGGAAAACATATAACATAATAGGTGTAAGTATATATCGTTACTTCAACTCCCCCCAATCATTCCCAATCGACCCTTTTGCCTCAAGCACAACTCCCTTCGTGTCTTTTGGATCCATAACTGATTTCATTATTTTCTCGATCTCGACTGAGACTTTCACAGCTTTATCTTTTTTAATCTCATAGATTAGCTCATCGTGAACCTGCAAAAGCGGGAACACATCTTTTTCGAGCTTCTCGTCCTGAATATATTTTTGTACTCGGATCATCGCGAGCTTGATAACATCAGCCTCCGTTCCTTGAATAGGCGCATTGATGGCCATTCGTTCCGCCTGTGCGCGAATATATGGAATCTTGGACTTTATCCCCTCGAAATAGCGCCGGCGCCCATAAAATGTTTCTGTATAGCCTCTCAAAGCAGTTTCGGCCTTCACTTCATCCAGATATTTCGCCAGTGTTGAAAATTCCTTAAAGTAATCATTGTAGAAATTCTGCGCCTCTTCGCGGCTCGTACCAAGATTTTGTTTCAGCGCTAAAACTCCCATACCATAAATTATCCCGAAATTAATGACTTTGGCCCGGCGGCGCATCTCCGGATCAACCTTATCTTGTGGAACCTTGAAAACAGCGCTTGCGACAGCCCGATGGACATCCTCACCTTTTCGGAAAATATCTATCATCTTCTCGTCGCCCGACATAAACGCGGCGATGCGCAATTCCATCTGCGAATAATCCAACCCCGCTAAAACAAACCCATCTGGAGCGACAAAAGCCTTACGGATTGCCCGGCCAAGCTCAGTACGCATAGGAATATTCTGGAGATTTGGGTTTTGCGAGGACATACGGCCAGTCGTTGTACCTGTTTGCACAAATCGGGTGTGCAACCGATTATTCTCGTCTAGAAGCGGTGGAATGGCGTCTATATATGTAGACAGAAGCTTCTGCAATTCCCTATATTCGAATAACAACGGAACTATCTCGTGAGTATCACGGAGTTTTTCTAATTCTGATTCTCTCGTTGAACGCGCACCACCAGCAGTTTTTTTCATATTCTTGCCAGCCAAACCCATCTTATCGAAAAGCACCTCGCCGAGCTGTTTGGGTGAGTTGATATTAAATTCGACTCCCGCAAGTTCCCAAATCTTCTTCTGCAGCTTGTCTACGGTCGCATGATATTCGGTACCTAATTTTGCCAAAACGACCCGATCAATCTTTATACCCCGAGTCTCCATAGCACTCCTCACAGGAATAAGTGGCAGTTCGATTTCCTCGTAAACTTTCCTGACTTTCCGCTTGTCGAGTTCAGTGAAAATTGCCTCCTTTGCGGTTTTAAAATCCTCTGTGTTCGCGAAGTTTAGAATATCTTCTAGTTTCGGATCAGTCACATTTGAATTGACCAGCCACAACGCCAACGCGGTTTTTTCCAACTCTTCAGGATCAATATTGGAACCAAACTGGAGTTGGTTAGATGAGCCGACCTGAGGAATCTCACTCTGAAGAACTCCGTGACAATCAAAACAATTTGCCTGAAGTAAAATCTTCGAGGTCTGCTCCCGCTGGGAATGTTCTTCTGAGTGAGATTCCTCAGGTCTTTTCTTTCCTTCCAAAACCGTTTTCAGCCGCTGTGGCAAAGTTCTGAACTCTAGCTCATTCCAAAGCGCCGTTATCTTTTGGACATCGACTCCTTCTTTAAAGGTCTTCTCCGGCAATTTGAATTCAATCGGCACATTCCTTCTGATCGTTGCCAACATTTTACTGAATTCCGCTTCTTCCTTATTTTCCTTCAATAATCCGACAATACGCGCCTTTACTCCAGCCTTTTCGAATTTATCCTCGTGCCCCGCTTCAAGCTCTCTATATACATTCTCAATCGTGCCAAAGGTCTGGATCAGAGTCGTCGCAGTCTTGTCGCCAATTCCCTTCACACCTGGAATATTGTCCGAGGGGTCACCACACAAGCCTTTGTAATCGGAAACTAATTCCGGTCCAAAACCGTAACGGTCATTCACAGCCTTCTCGTCATACATGATCGTATCGCTAATGCCTTTTTTGAGCGTGTACACACGCACATGCCCATCATTGATGAGCTGCATCGTATCCATGTCGCCGGACGCGATGATGATCTCCAGATCATTGCGATCCTTAGTCTGTTCGACGATCGTTCCCAGAATATCGTCGGCCTCAAAACCTTGTTTGTCATAAATCGGAATATCAAATGCAGTAAAAATGTCCCGCGAACGGATCATCTGCGCGATGAGATCATCTTCAGCTTTCTTGCGCTGCGCTTTGTATTCCTTGAATACATCATGTCTATGAGTCGGGCCTTTGACGTCATAACAAGCTACAACATAATCAGGCTTCAGGTCAGTAACTATCTTGAGAAGCATGGCGGAAAGCCCATACAATGCCCCAGTTGGCTCACCTTTTGCAGTAGCGAAGTCCGGCAGAGCGTGATAGGCCCGGTGAAGAATAGCGTGGGCATCAAGGAGCACAAGGCGTTTCAATTTAGAAGTTTTCGGTGCCGGGTTTTGGGGAATTTTTTCCATTTGTCTATTCTACCCTATTTTAGGAAACATACTTAACTTCTAGTTGCAACAAATAATGACCCGGGTTCAACAAGTAATTGCAATGTCATTTCGAATCCTATCTGGGTATTAAAAATAACCGTTGACCAACTGTTTTTTGAAGGCGACAAGAACCCTGATATAATTGTTTTATGGAAAAAATTACCACAGATGCGGAATTAGTTGTCCACAAGGAATCAGGTTGGTTCGATGGTAAGCGATATAATGTTGGCCATTTATTTGTCTGGGCAAAAGAAAGATTTGCTGTGGAAGATGTGGATGTCGAAGGTCTATTGGACCAGATTTCAGATCTAGATGTCGGTTCAATCTCTCTGGACAATGTCGACTCAGACAAACCGATTCTATTGAGTCATACGAATCACATCATAGATGGCAGGCATCGACTATACAAGGCTGTAGTTGAGAAGCGTTCCACAATTAGGGCTATTCGTTTGCCCAAAGATTTGCCACCTGAAACGGAACTGTAAATCATGCGAAGTTAGGGAAGTGAATGTATTATTTGTACCTCACCTCTCCTCCAAAATGTTCAATTGCCTCAATTACTGAGTTAAACCTTTCAAACGAAACAGGCTTTACTTTTTGCTGGGTCCAATAATTATGGTTTATAGGCTCCACGTCTTTTAGCAATTCAAATGAATC
>JAPLZI010000037.1:7128-16310 GCA_026395095.1 Candidatus Tayloriibacteriota bacterium | reverse complement strand
GGCATTTTGGTATTTAGACAAACTACCGGAAACTTTCGTGGTTTCTGACACAGGAACAGAAGGAGTACCGGTCTCAACTGGCTGGTTCTGATTCCCTGCTGGTGTTACAGAAGTCTTCTCTCGGCCTACTAACCAGATAATAACTGCAATCACAATAATGACAACCACACCGACTACAATATTCTTTGAATTTTTATTCATAATTATTGATTAAGATGATAAATAAAGCGCATAAACACAAACAAGCGCCAAGCTAAATCCTTTGGTTAAAATCATACTACACATGTGCTTTGGGAGCAAATGGGTTATAATATGAGTCAAATGGAAAACAAAAAGATAACATTTTTTGAAGCTGGAGAGAGCGAAGAAAAATGCCTCCGAGAGGAGCTACAAAAAAGTTCCGAACTTCGAGGATTTGAGCCTGAATTTATAAATCAAAAATTAAACAAGTCGACTGTCAGGATGGCCGTAGATTCTGGAATAGTTTCGGTTTTTATAAATTCGACTGTAAATAAGGACATTATCGAGGATTTACCGAAAACAAAACTGTTAGTAACCAGATCTACAGGTTTCGATCACATCAATCTGGCTTGTGCGGCAAAAAAGGGACTGAAGGTCTCGAATGTTCCCGCCTACGGCTCACGCACGGTTGCTGAATACGCTTTTGCACTCATTCTTGGTCTATCACGAAAAACACTCGAGGCTTCACACCGGATAAAAGAAGACCACTCATTCGATGTGTACGGATTGATGGGTTTTAACCTACAAGGAAAGACCTTGGGTATCGTAGGAACCGGCCGTATCGGTCAGAATGTCGCCAAGATCGCTCGCGGGTTTGATATGAATGTAATAGCTTATGACACTTTCCCAAATAACGCTGCCGCAACTGAGATTGGTTTTAAATATGTTTCTCTGGATGAGCTCCTGGCACAATCAGACATTGTGACCTTGCATGTTCCATACTGTAAGGACACTCACCATCTCATAAATAAGGACAACATCAGCAAGTTTAAGCGCGGTGCCCTGCTCATAAATACAGCACGCGGGGAGGTTTGCGATACGGAGGCGATAATAATGGGAGTTGAAAAAAAGATTTTGGGCGGCGTCGGACTGGATGTCGTCGAGGGTGAACGCAATCTCAAGGAGGAATCAGGTAAGCTTTTCACTCGACTCACTGATCCTGTTTTGCATCCGGAACAGGCCAAGAGACTTTCTGATTATCGCAAATTGATGCGCATGCCGGAAGTTTTCATCACGCCGCATATAGCTTATTACACAATCGAAGCTCAAAATGAGATTGTTAAAACTACGATTGAAAACATCTCCGCGTTTCTTCGGGGCGAGGAGAAAAATATTATTAAATAGAAAAGTGGTGCGACACTAGTCACAAACAAATAAAGGGGGAGCTTTTTGATGTTGCATACGGTGATACTGTACGCGGGCGCTGTATCCACTTTTAACTGTACTATACTTTAGTATAGTGTTACATCGGGGTCGGTACACCTTGCCACTTGCCCAAAAAACCTTATTTACAGTGTGGCTAGGATATGTCCTTATTCACAAATTATGTCAGAGATTTTTGTCACTGTCTATAAGGATTTTTGAGGTATCGACATATTGCCGCCACAATTAGTACCCAACTTCGCCACCCCCACCATGCTCATGAGGCTTCTTTTCTTCCGGCTCGTCGGCGATGGCTGCTTCTGTCGTCAAGAGAATTGCCGCGGCTGAACAAGAGTTTTCAACGCCAAGCCGAGTGACTTTGACTGGATCGATGATGCCAGCAAGAATCATATCCGGAATAATTTCATCTTTTAAGGCGTCATAACCTGTATTTTCCTTGCCTTTTTTGACGATTTCCTTTTTCACTGTCTCAACAATATACGACCCATCGTCTTTTCCAGCATTGATCGCTATCTGTTTCATTGGAGCTTCCAAGGCCTTGATTACAATCTTGTAACCAAGTTCCTGTTCTGGGGTAACATAATTCATTTTAGGGTCTGACCAAACCTTAATAGCCGCACGGACTAGAGCTACTCCGCCGCCGGCAACAATACCTTCTTCAATAGCCGCCTTCGTAGCATTTACTGCATCCTCGATCTTTAATTTCAAATATTTCATCTCCGTTTCAGTGGCCGCACCGACACGAATCACCGCGACACCACCGGAAAGCTTGGCGATGCGTTCATCCATCTTTTCCTTGTCATATTTCGAATCAGTCGACTCCCGTTGTTTCCGAAGCTGTGCCACTCGTGCCTCAATATCGGTCTTTTTCCCCTTGCCACCAACTATGATCGTCGAGTCCTTCGATGCGATCACCCTTCGCGCCTTGCCGAGCATAGACAAATCAGCCTTCTCAAACTTAATGCCGACTTCTTCCGAAATAACAGTAGCGCCGATCGTGACTGCAATATCTTCGAGCATCTCTTTCTTGCGATCTCCGTAGCCAGGAGCCTTTACCGCCAAGACATTGAATGTGCCACGCAGTTTATTCACTATGAATGTCGAGAGAGCTTCCCCGTCGACATCTTCGGCAACGATCACCAGGTCCTTCTTGCCGCTTTGGGCCAATTGCTCCAAAAGTGGCAAAATTTCCTTTATCGTAGAGATCTTTTTGTCAGTCACGAGAATAGCCGGGTCATTGAATTCGGCCTCCATTCTCTCGGGATTTGTGATCATATATGCAGACACGTAGCCCTTGTCGAACTCAATACCTTCGACAATTTCGGATTCGAGGCTAGTGGTCTGCGATTCTTCGACAGTTACTACACCGTCCTTCCCAACCTTCTTTATGGTGTCAGCAATGATCGAGCCTAGCTCGGCCGATTCGGCGGCGATAGTAGCTACCTGTTTTATTTCATCATCGCTCTTTATCGGTTTGGCGATTGATTTTAGAGCCTTCACAACATCTTTGGAGGCGGCCTCAATGCCAAAACGGATACCCATTGCATTCATGCCCATGGTGGTCTGCTTCAGGCCTTCGCTGAAAATAGCCTGCGTCAAAATAGTGGCTGTGGTCGTTCCATCTCCAGCAGTTTCATTTGTCTTGGAAGCAACCTCTTTTGCTATCTCGGCGCCCATATTCTCAAATTTATCTCGGAGAGTTATTTCCTTGGCAATCGAAACGCCGTCGTTAGTGATGGTCGGCGAACCGTAGCCTTTATCGAGGACCACATTCCTGCCACGTGGACCGATCGTGAGTTTCACCACATCGGCGACAGCATCAATACCGGCCTTCAGAGCTTTTCTCGCCGCTTCGTTGTATAGGATCTTTTTTGCCATATTGGTTTTTCGGTTATTTTGTTAATTATCTGTTATTAAATCTTCTTATCGTTTAATTACCCTATTTAATTGCCCTAATTGATCACCGCCAGAATTTCCGATTCGCGGACTAGATAATACTCATCGTCGTCGATCTTGATCTTATCGCCCCACTGGAATAGAACTGTGTCGCCGACGCTTACTGACGGCTTCACGAGTTTGCCATCTTCTATCTTGCCTGGTCCGACCGAGACAACTTCGCCGCGTTTCGATCCCTTATCTTCATTCACTGTGACAGGAATAATGATCCCCGAGGAAGTCTTCTTTTCATTGTGCTCAGTATCCTCTTTTATGAGAATGCGGTCTTGCAATGGGTGGATTTTGCCCGCTATTTTACTTGCTATTTTGCTAGTTTTTGTATGTGTTTTTTTCATACATCTATTAAAGGTCATTTTAGTATCCGTGTCAATTTTGAATGTGAAGGATGTGTTCTTTGCCAATAAATATGGCTTTCTCCATCATTCCTCTATTCGTCAAAAATTTTTATAGACAGTGGCAGGAATTTCTGATGAAATTTATATATAAGCATATATATTATCCACACTGTCAATAAAAAATAATCGAGGATCGACATACCTCCCACCCCCTTTGTACTCCCTCAAACTCTGATTAGATATTTACCCACGTCGAAGCATCATTGCAGACCTGAATGGTTGCGGTGCCCGCATTCCACCTTAGAGTGCCGGATTTGGCTGCAACACAATTCGCTGGATCAAAACCTGGCTGGATTCCCCCGTTTACAGACAAACGAGAAGCAGGATCTTGCGTACCAATACCTACATAACCAGTTGTGCCATCTACAGTAAAAATAAATGATTCGGATGTTGTGGTTTTGTACCAAATCTCAAAAAGATCCGTAAGAACAGTTTTGCCGATTCCAACCTTTCCGCTTGGAACACGCAAACCATACTCGTCGCTACTATTGCCGTTATTGTTCAATATAAGCCCACCAACTTTACTCTGTGCAATATCGCCAGTATTCAGAGGACCGCTGACATTACCAGCCGACGGACTGGCCGGAGCCGCCGTCCAGGCATTCACGGATATTGGTCCGAGAATCAGAACTGTGATCGCAAGAATAGTCGGAAGGTATTTTTTATTCATAATTTTTTTCGATAATTCAAGTAAAACCTGTTATTGTTTACTAACGACAACCATATGAGGTACTCTGTATTGCACTTGTACCTCCAGTTCCAGCAGTGTACGAACCTCCGATTACCTCTCTAGTTCCTGAAGAGCAACCACAAGGTTCGGATGCGCTCGGTACTGAAGCACATGTGCCACCATTACCACTTGTCTGACACCAGAAATATGGCGTCTGTGATTCTGGAAAATTCAATTCTGTATAATAACTCGAAGCACAGGCTTGAGCGAGTGCTGATGTACAGGTTGGATAAGCGGCTGGCGGATTGTTCCAATTACCGTTGATACATAGCGAGGTCACTTTCTCACTTGAACAGAAATTGGAAGTAGCATTTGGAGATGAGTTGCATGTCCCTCCACTAACTGTTAGAGGACAACCTCCTTGTGCCGGGCAAGAAGCTGGTGAAGTAATATTTGTCGGAGGCCAAACACAACCTCCCACCGTAGCGCAAACACAAGTAGATATATTTTCTGTAATTTGAAGCTGTCCATTTTGATAATATGTAGTAGCTGAAGAAAGTGAATTGATAGTTGATCCACTGTAACATCCGCACTTACTAGCTGTAGTATTGTCACATCTGGTTAATCCGTTTGCCTGATTACATGAATCAGTAACACCGCCAAATCTTGTCGTATTTTGATGCGTCGCCTTACACACACCATACATTTCACCCGGACGAGCAGTATAACCAGTAATCGTATTGTTTCCTGGAGTAGTACCACCACTTACCACGGTCCACCCAGGAGTAACAACCCCACCAGAAGTCGCACTGCCACACACCTCTAGTCGATATGTTCCAGAAGAATTGGACCATCTCATGGTGCCAGCCTTGGCCACAGTGCAAGGCGCAGTATCATCTCCAACCTGAACACCGCCGGCAACTGACAGACGAGAAGGTGGAGTGGCTATGCCGACACCGACTGTGCCATCGACTAAAACTTTGAACAGAGATACAGCGTTTCCAAAAACCTCGAACAATCCGCTAGGTGTGAGTGAACCTATTCCGACCTTGCCATAAGGAACAAGCAACCCATATTCTGCATTTCCACTATTCAAAATGAGGCCCTTGAGTTTGGTTTGAGATGTTGGACCGACATTTAACGGTTCAGAAACATTGCCACTAGGCGGACTGGCCGGAGCCGCCGTCCATGCATACGCAGATATCGGTCCGAGAATCAGAACTGTGATCGCAAGAATAGTCGGAAGGTATTTTTTATTCATAATTTACTTGTTGGGTTTTCTTTATTTAAATGTGCTTTGACTATTTCGTGGATTTGGCCGGTTCTGAAAGCTTCTTTAGAGCGGCCTGCTCATCTTGTAGTGGAATAATACTCTTGGTACTTGATGCTGTAAGTTTTTTGAGTGCCGCTGTCACTTCTGCTCTGGAAAAAGACTTATTTACATAAACAAAATCACCAGTTTCTATTACAGGTTTATAGAAATAAAAATAATATCCTACAGCAACCAAGATAGTGAGAATAAAAAATATCCAGACCAGGCGAGTTGTTTTGTTAACATTTTCAGGTTCATCCATAATACACCTGTATTTTACTTTATTACAAAAAATAACACAACAATTGGCAAATAATCGAGACGGGGTATTGATAAATACCCTGGTTATCCACACCACAATTTATCCTTTTTCCTTTATTTTCGATATTAGAGCTATAATATACCCATGGATAACCCAAGCAAAAAGACGACATACGCGCTAATAACCGTGGTAGTTATTGCTGTTATAGTTTTCGTTATCTATTATTTATCAGCACAACACAAATCGAGCAGTCCGAACTTCGCGAAACAGCCGAGTCCAGAACAAATACAGAATAATTTAAAAGCCCTTTCAGCGACAGCTACAAGCTCGGAATTAATGAAAGCATCCCCCTCTAAGGCCGAAACACTTCTCAAAGCATTAAAACCAACACAGACCACGTCACCTATAAATGAATCAAATTTAAGTAAATTAAAAGCTAAATAACATAACAAAAAATATGCAAAACAAGACAACTCAAACGCTCCTTATAGCCGCGGCGATAGCGATCGGACCGCTCGTCGCTTTTGCTTGGACAGCAGCCCCATCCAGCCCACCAAATGGTAATGTCACCGCACCGCTTAACGTCGGTGGAACCTACCAACACAAGACTGGTGAACTCCAAGTCGGAGTACTCGGTGTTGACGGTGGCGCCCTCATAAGCGGCAATGTCGGCATTGGCACACTTTCTCCTCAGAGTGCCCTACAGGTTGGCGACGCCGGTGACGGATCAGCCGTTCTTTCTAATATTTTCCTATACATTTCGGACGCAACTCTGAAAAAGAATGTTGTAACTCTGCCGGACGCGCTTTCGAAAATTCTCAAGCTCCGCGGCGTTTCATTCAACTGGAAATCAAATAACGCAAAGTCTATCGGTTTGATCGCCCAAGAAGTCGAAAAGGTCTACCCCGAGTTTGTGAATACCGATTCCAAGGGAATCAAGTCAGTTCAAGAAGGAAATCTAGTTGCCCCGCTTATCGAAGCGGTGAAGGCTCAACAAAAACAGATAGAAGAACTGAGGGCGCGGATTTTAACGCTAGAAGCAAGGTTAAAATAGGACTCAAGATATCACCATACAATCTTGACAAATTGGCTGTAAATTGTATTATTAGTTCAACATATTGGCTCTTTGACATAAAAGGTCAGGGAGTTAATATTTCTCAAATCCCCAAACCCACCCACAGGAGGTCTCATGAAAACCCAAAGTTTTGTCAGGTTTTTCTTAGTTGCGGTAGCCGCAATATCATTTACAGCCACTGCTTCTGCCGAGGTAAAACTGTTGAACATGTCCTGCCGCGGAACTGTCTGCAAAGGCGAGAACTGTTTCATCGGTGGATTCACGGTATTGGAAGACGGACACCAGATGCTCATTCGCGCCGTCGGACCCAGCCTACAGATGTTCGGTGTTGTGAATTGTTGCACAGATCCGATCCTCACCCTCTACAAAGGTCAGGAAGTCATCGCATCAAATGACGACTGGGCCGCAGACGCCGGAATACAATCCGCTTCTAAAAAAATGGGAGCTTTTGCCCTCGCTGATGACAGCAAGGATGCTGCGATCCTGATTACTCTGGACGCAGGCTCCTATACTGGTGTCATCACTTCGGATGACGAAATTCCAGGAATTGCACTTTTCGAGGTCTATGACCTGAACTCTTCACCGAACGGGCTCTACAACTTATCAGTGAGAGGCATGGTTCTCCCGGGAGAAGGAGCAATGATCCCAGGAATCGTCATTACTGGGAATGGTCTCGCCTCTTTCTTAATCAGAGCAGTCGGACCAGGTTTGAATCAGTTCGGGATAACGAACTATCTAGTGGACCCACAATTAACATTTAGTTTGACTAACGATACTAATTTTACTCAGCATAAGAACGACGACTGGCAACCAACATTCAGCAACTATTACTTTGGGAGGTGGGGAGCATTTCCACTGCCATTGGGCAGCAAGGACGCAGCCCTCTTGTTCCAAAGCAGTTACACCGGCTTCAGCAAAGGGACAGCGGAATACACGACCGTCGTCGAATCTGCCGATCCGAATGTTGGAAGTTCGGGAGTCGTGCTTGTGGAAGTATACTTCGTATCAAGAACTTTCTGAGAGGATTTCCCTGACCTGTTTTTTCTTACCGTGTGGCTTAACCGCTACACGGTATTTTTATTTAATTTTGCACTCCAAAATAACATGTAGAAGCAGTGACTGTCATATTATTATTATTGCAACTAATAGTTTGGGACCCTGTGTAATTAGTAGTAGACGTAATAGTTATACTACTGCCATTCGCAAATTCAGTCCTTCGATCTGCACCTCCTTCACTACAACCACCACCCCAAACAACTGGCCCAAGTAGAGTACATCCTTGTGGTGGTGGGTATGTGCAGCCAACATTTATGGTTGCGTCAGGAAGGTAATTAGTGGCAGCCGGATCAGTACAGCCGTAGACATCACACGCAGCAGTTGCCGAACATGACTCATCCGCTGGAGCAGTGCCAGAACATTGTCCGTTGCCTCCAGTACAGGCATATGGAATAGATGAGGCAGCTGTGCCGCAGGCTGTGGGACAGCCTGTTACTGTCCATGAGCCGGTGGGACAATCAGTAGTTGCCGAGCATGATTTGGCTATTGGAGCGGTTCCAGAACATTGTCCGTTGCCTCCAGTGCAAGTATATGAAATCGATGAAGCAGGTGTGCTACAAGCTGTGGGACATTCTGCTGCTGTCCATGAGCCAGTGGGACAATCAGTAGTTGCCGAGCATGATACGGCCGCTGGAGCTGTGCCAGAACATTGTCCGTTGCCTCCCGTGCAAGTATATGAAATCGATGAAGCAGGTGTGCCGCAGGCTGTGGGACAGTTTGCGGCTGTCCATGAGCCTGTGGGAGGATCTGTAGGAGAACCTGTCGAACAAGCGACAGTTGCCGAACATGATACAGCCGCTGGAGCAGTACCAGAACATTGTCCGTTGCCTCCAGTGCAAGTATATGAAATCGATGAAGCAGGTGTGCCGCAGGCTGTGGGACAGTTTGCGGCTGTCCATGTACCTGTTGGGCAAGCGGCAGTTGCTGAGCATGATTTGGCTGTTGGAGCAGTGCCAGAACATTGTCCGTTGCCTCCAGTGCATGTATATGAAATCGATGAAGCGGCTGTGCCGCAGGCTGTGGGACAGTTTGCGGCTGTCCATGTACCTGTT
>JAPLZI010000037.1:0-7099 GCA_026395095.1 Candidatus Tayloriibacteriota bacterium | reverse complement strand
CCTGTTGGAATTACAGTACATTGCTGTGTATTGCATGATGTTGAACCAGAACAAGCCGCACCACCATTTGCTGGAGCCGGATTCGTACAGGTACGAGTTCCACCGCCACATGTAACTGAACAGACAGACCAACCACCGGGCACTACACTGCTACACCCGCTCAACACCACATTCGGTGCCCCATTATTCACGAGAGATTGCCATTCAGCGAGAGTTTTGGTAGGTACAAAAAGGTTGAGAGTGTTGTTATTAGCGACATTTCTACATAACGAGGGGAATTCATTTATAGTCTGCGATAATTGGGAACCTACTTCATGAAAATCCAAGGCATTTGCATTCATGACATTCAGACCAAATGCAAAGATCATAAAAAGAAGAGCACCTGCAATGATTTTTGTGTAATTTTTCATTTGGTTTTAGCTGATTGTGAAACTGTTATGACGACCATGCCAGCTTTGGCTTTGCTGTCACAACTATATTCCCTTACTCCAGGCAACTTCCAGAAATCAAAGACCTTGGTGATGCTGGTTTTGGACGGAATAAAATACGTTTGAGCTGGGCTGAAAGAAACAGAATGGATAACGGCGTCATCATTCACAAACTTGATAGAAGCTTTATTTGTAAATTCAGCCACAGGTGGCTCTGGCGTACAGTTCGAGATATTTATCGTATTCGTTGGAACAGCTTTTTGTGAGACAGCTTCAACGAATGCCGCCCCGCTAGTCGTTGGAGCTGTAACTGGAGGAATGGGTGTAGATATAACTTCATTGTTAGTTACATTATTTATTGTGTTCGTCCAACCAACATAAACAAGCACACCTATGATGATCAACAGCAAAACCAAAGCAATGATTATCTTAACGACAGTATCAGTGGTATTAGGTCCTATATTCGAATTAGGATTCATAGCTGGCATATATTATATCAAACTCCGTGTCATTATGGGAAGAAGATGGTGGAATAAGAGATGTGGATATTTACGCCAGAAGTTGCATAAAAACAGCCATATGCTATATTAATCCCAATGAAATCTCTCCTTCCCTATGTGCAGATCATACTGTCCGTGCTCCTCGTAGGTGCGATACTCCTACAGAGAACGGGCGCTCAGGTAGGCGGAGCTTTCGGTGGCAGCGACAATTGGAGCACGGCATTTCATACTCGCCGTGGTTTCGAAAAGACCCTGTTTACAGCCACGATCGTGATAGCAATACTCTTTGCCATTTCAGCACTTCTCAACCTTATTTAAAACGAAATTGTGACCTACAAACCAATAAAAGAACTGCGCATTTCCGGCGGTTCAACCATACTTGAATATCTAAAGAAATTCTCGGCAACAGAGAAGGTTGTTTTTGGTGTATTGGTCATAGGGGCTCTAGTAACAGCCATCACCATGACTGCAAATGTAAATTCATATTTCAAGACTGAAGTTCCAGCCAATGGAGGCACCCTACGCGAAGGCTTGGTAGGTTTGCCCCACACAGTCAATCCGATACTGGCTGTAACTGACGTCGATCGTGACATCGCTTCACTAGTATATGCCGGCCTTACTAAACTCAAGAATAACAAAATCGAACCAGATCTCGCTTCCCGTTGGGAGATTTCATCGGACGGTCTCACTTATATTTTCTATCTGAAACCTGATCTGATTTTCCAAAACGGCACTCCTCTTACGACAGCCGATGTAATATTCACTATAAATAAGGTCAAGGATTATGCCCTGAAGAGCCCGCGAGCCGCTGATTGGTCCGGTATAACCGCAGAGGCAACATCGCCCACAACAATAAAATTCACTTTGAAACAGCCAAATGGTTCATTTCTAGCAAACACAACGCTTGGCATCATTCCACAGTCTATATGGGGGAACGTCAGCAATGAACAATTTATTTTCAGCGAATACAATGTGAAACCGATCGGCGCTGGATCTTACAAAGTGCTTTCGATCAAACGCGACCAAGGCGGAATTCCGACCGAATATCATTTGGAAGCCTGGAGTGGCAATAATGAAAACGAGCCGCACCTAACTAACATAATTTTTTCTTTTTATCCTGACCTAGATCATGCCTTGGATGCCCTGACTAGTGGTTCGATAGACAGCTTGTCCTCGATTCCACCGGGAACAGCCTCCGACCTAGCTACAAATAAAGGAGAACCGTATGAAGTCGAAGCGACGCCACTCACACGGATCTTCGGAGTATTTTTCAACCAGAACAAAAATCCGGTGCTTGCAGAAATTGCAGTTCGACGCGCTCTCGATATGTCTGTCAATCGCGACGCGATCATAGGAGCTGTTCTAAATGGCTATGGAGTGCCGATACAAAATGCATTTCCTATAGGCTTTGATATAGGCACCAGCACTAAAGCTGCTCCGCAAGATATTCTGGCCGCCAAATCACTTCTCGTAAAAAGTGGTTGGAAGGTCGGCGCAGGTGGAATTTTGGAAAGGAAAGTTTCTAAAAGCAGTGCCACTACTACTCTAGCTTTTACTTTATACACTGCCGATACGCCCGATCTGAAGCAAACTGCCGAACTACTGCGCAGCCAGTGGCAAAAACTAGGCGCAAATGTCACGGTCAAGGTCCTACCGCCGACGGAGCTTTACCAGAATATCATCCGCACTCGCGAATACGACGCGCTTTTATTCGGACAAGTCGTCGGAAAGAGTAGCGATCTCTACGCTTTCTGGCATTCCTCCCAGAGGAATTCTCCCGGACTAAATGTTTCAATGTACACAAATAGCAAAGCCGACAAGATTCTGGAGAACATCAAGATCGCAACTTCGACAGTAGATAGGATCACCGCTTATGGCCAACTGAACAAGGTGATCAGTGATGATAAGCCGGCAGTATTCATATATTCGCCAGAACTCGTATATGTGGTACCAAAAAAACTTCAGGGATTCATGCTAGGAGTGGCTAACGCACCTTCAGATCGTTTCCAATTTATAAATAACTGGTACATGGAAACTGAAAAGGTCTGGAACTTCTTTGTCAAAAAATAAAGTCTAAAACAAGCACAAAAAAAATTAATAAAATAACTCAATATGAACGAACAAAACAAAAAGAATTTTCCGTATCTGCACCCGCAACATAGCACGAGGACTAGAATCCTGCGCAACGACGGGCCGGTTCCGACCACGAGCCACACAGCAGTGGTTCCAAACCCAAATGTGCCGCACGCAGTAACACATGGAGCAGCTCAAGCAGCGGCACATGCACCTGCTCCGCAGCAATCACATTCTCAATCCTTCCAGCATAGCGGCCATCGCGTCGTTCTAGGCAAAGGCGCCAGGAAGATCGCAGGTCAAGGCCACATCGCTGGGGCTAGAATGAGTATCGTGAGGAAGGAGTCGCGCGCACCGAGACGTGGACCATCGAGACCTCTCGCCGGGCTTAAGGGTGAGGATATCATTCCGCCTCTGGCGCCTGATTCGATACGCATCATCCCCCTAGGTGGCGTCGAGGAAATCGGCCGAAATATGACGGCAATCGAATTTGGTGGAGATATAGTCGTTATTGATATCGGTTTTCAATTCAAGGATGAAAACACCCCCGGTATTGACTACATTCTGCCGAATACAAAATACCTAGAGTCCCGTCGCGACAGAATACGCGCGGTCATCATTACTCACGGACACCTTGACCACATCGGTGGCATTCCATATATCATGCCTAGGATCGGCAACCCTCCTCTGTATACTCGGCTTTTGACTTCCATTCTCATTCAGAAGAGGCAGGAAGAATTTCCGCATGTGCCTAAGATAGACATGAAGGTGGTCGAGAAGGAAGAAACCATAACCATTGGCAAATTCAAGGTTAAGTTCTTTGCTGTCACTCACACCATTCCTGACGCCATGGGCATCATACTAGAAACTCCTTATGGTTCGATTGTCCATACCGGTGACTTGAAGCTAGATCACGTTGATGGAATTCCGACAGAGGAAGAAGTCAAAGAGTTCGACCGAGCTTTTAAAGATAAAAATATTCTGATGCTTATGGCCGATTCAACGAACGTCGAGAATCCTGGATTTTCTATTCCAGAAAAAAAAGTCCACAAGAATATCGAGGAAATAATAAAGAATGTGCAAGGACGACTCATAATTGCAACCTTCTCTTCCCTTTTGGAACGTTTGATGAAGATCATTGAATTCGCCGAGCTATACGGCAAAAAAGTGGCGGTTGAAGGCCGCTCGATGAAGCAGAATCTAGAAGTTTGCAAACACCTCGGACTCCTAAAATGCAAGAAGGAGACGATGATCTCTAGCGATGATATAGACAATTATCCCCCAGATAAGATCATCATCCTAGCGACAGGTGCACAAGGCGATGAATACGCCGCCCTCATGCGTATGTCAAATAAAACTCACCAGAAGATCAAGATCACGCCGCGCGATACGATCCTTCTTTCGTCTTCAGTCATTCCAGGCAACGAACGACCTGTGCAAAAACTCAAGGATAATCTTTCGCGCCAAGGTGCCAAGATCATCCATTATCGTATTGCTGATGTTCACTCTTCAGGTCATGCCAATCGCGATGAGACTGCTTGGATCCATCGACAGATCCACCCGAAGTTCTTCATGCCGCTCCACGGCTACCATTATATGTTGCGCGTGCACGGCGA
The DNA here is from genome assembly GCA_026395095.1 of Candidatus Tayloriibacteriota bacterium. Classification (GTDB taxonomy): domain Bacteria; phylum Patescibacteriota; class Minisyncoccia; order Phycocordibacterales; family PALSA-1337; genus C7867-002. The sequence continues at coordinate 2,482 of JAPLZI010000037.1, read as the reverse complement.
TATCGCCAAGGAAGCCAACGGCCTCAAGGATGATGCAATCGTCATTCCTGATAACAGCTCAATAATCGAGATTCAGGAAAGCGGCAAGAAGATCGTCAAGCTCAAGGAAAAGGCCCCATGCGGTCTCGTTCTGGTGGACGGCTTCTCCGTAGGTGATGTTCAGGATGTAGTTATCCGAGATCGCCAGATGTTGGCGCAAGACGGCATATTCATCATCTTCGGCATTGTGAATGTCCAGACAGGCAAGCTCAAGAAGTCACCGGATATCATCTCTCGTGGTTTCGTCTATCTGCGCGAATCACAGGAATTGCTTCACGGCGTTCGACTTGTGATCAAAGATATTATCGAGAAGTCTACGCGTGGCCAGAATCCGATCAACATCGATTATGTTAAGGATAATGTCACAGACGCCGTATCGAAATATCTGCTTCAAGAGACCGCAAAGAGGCCAATGGTGATTCCGGTTATTTTGACTATTTAAATTAGTTTCGTTTAAGTCCTTTTAGGTCCTTACTATTTAAGTTACCATTTGAAGACAGGCTTTATTTCAAATAATGCCCGTTTCCTAGTTCTTGAATATATTTTCCAGACTAGGTTCATTCTTATAAGAATGCCCAGAATTCTATAAACGGTAGCCACATGGGTTGAACCGAGCTTTTTTGTTATTTCCTCTGCTGACAGCGGTTCATATGAATTTTTTAAAAGATCAAGTATCTCTATTCTCGCTTTTGTAGCCCTAAGGCATTCACCCCAGTAATCATCGCGGCTATTAACGAGCCGCTGCAGGCCAGTGCCATCAAGTTCTCTTCTTAAATATTTGTTATTAAATTTAACCATGGATTAAAATATCATTAATTGCCATTAATAAAATAAAGACCCAAATAAAAAACAGTCGGACGGGGTCAAGTCGCGCCTGTTTGTGACTATATTTTATCGCTGGCCTTGGTTATGTCAAATTCTGCACTTTGGCTACATGCGAAACTAGAATTTTTGCGCACGGTTTAGAGCCATTATTTTGCACGAATTAGAGCTAGATTCGCATGTAGAAAAAACACACAAAACGAGACCCCTGAGCGCCAGCTTTTATTCGCACCATTTTTGAAGAACTCCCAACCAACACCAAAAAAACAACACCAAAAAAAACCCGCCTCATAAACAAACACAGATTTTGCCATCTTATTAGTAAATAAAATAGCAAACAAAAAGCAATGTTGGCCTTAAAATCTCATCACAGCCCCAACAGCGGATTTATCTGATTGCGCTGGATCGAATCGGCGAGCGACATGACACTATTACCGTACCCAGTCGCGCCGCTCACATAGCCGCATGCCCGTCCGGAATAATATTTACAGGCGGCATTTCGCTGGGCAGAATAACTCGTCGAGCCCGCGCCAAGATCGGAAAGATAGAGTCCGGCGGCCATGAAGGCGTCGGCCGGGTTCCACGGGTTTGGAGTCGGAATTCCGAGAGCCTGGCCTATTCGATCTTTGAGAAGCATCCACGTCGAAGCGATAAATTGCGCCGGTCCCATACCTCCACCAAAGCCGATCGACTGCGGACATGATACAACTGCAGTTTTATAATCCATACCAAGCGACGCTGTGATCGATATGAACGGCGCGACATCGCGGGCCGGCTTCATGACGTTCGGTACTGTGGCCTGCGTTTTAGTATTTATTCCCGAGCCATCATAGGTGTTAGTGAGATAACATGAACCAACATTGGCTCCTATATTCGTCTCCTGTTTCAAAATAGCAAGAAGATACGAAGGCGCTACTCCGGTTTTTTTGTAGACTGTAAGCGCATAATTATAAGCATCGCCGAATGGTATCGCTTTTGCACCGCTTAGGTCGAATAGAGCCGAACGAATTTGGGCGGCACGATTTTCCTTTGCGGAAACAACAGCTGAATAGGCTCTCTCATTGCCTTTGCTTATTGCAAGGAGTTGTTTCTGTTGGGCCTGGTCGATTTTGATATTGGCCTGCAGAACCTCGATTGCATGGCGAGCGTCTATAGTTGCATTACGTCGGTCATCAAGAGCGTCTTTTTCTTCGGTTGTGGAGGCCTGATCGGCTCTAAGCTGATAAAAAGTGTCTGCTAGGCCTTGTCTGACAGCTTCAAATGTATCTATATCATTGAGAAATCCCGAAAGAGTAGTTTTTGAAAGTAGCAACTCTGAAATGGAGCGTTTGTCGACTTCATTTGTTTTGCGTAATAAATCGGCTAGAGTTTCTTTGCCTCGGTTTATTCTAGTTTCTAGATAGTCTATATGCTTTTGTTTAGTTGAAATATCTTCGCCGAGTGTCTGGATAAGTAGGTTTTTTGCCCGAATGTTTAGCTAGGCGGCTTTGATCTTTGCATCTAGGACAGCGATATCTCGTGAAAGCGACGCGCTCTGGGCCTGAGCGGTGGATAGCTGGTTTTGAGCTTGAGCTGACTCGGCTTCAACCTGCTTTAGCTCGGCCTGTAATGATGCGCGCTG
>JAPLZI010000030.1:1704-9398 GCA_026395095.1 Candidatus Tayloriibacteriota bacterium | reverse complement strand
TGGTAACCGAATTGATACAAGTTTGCTATGAGTCAATAAATTCAGATGTTGAGCAAAGAGAAACAAGAGCCTTATTTGAAGCAAGTGATGAATTAAAGGTAAAGAAACTTACCGTACTGACATGGGACGAAAAGAGGGAAGTAAACAAAGACGGGATGACTGTGCAATTTGTTCCACTGTGGGAATGGTTGCTCGAAAAAACTTAAGAGTAAAAAATTATGTCGCAGGAAATCGCCATCAAAAACTTAATATTCGTGGATTGTGAAGGACACGGGCGAGCACCAACACTGAATGATCCGGTGGCCGAACGAAATAAAGCGAAAGAAAACTAGAAAAAGACCGGTCCGAAGACTCCGGTAAAAGAAACCAAGGATTAAAGAAACCATTCGGTCCCAAAAGTACTACAAGCTCAAGATTTTCTTGGGCGGTTTTTGTGTTGTAAAAACGAAGTGTCAGAGCTTATGCACAATATCTAAACTTTGGATATTGAATATTTAGATAGAACATAGTAGTATATGACTAGGTCAATAAGAACAAAGGAATACGCCTATTTTGTCGAGCGACTACGTAAAGCTCGCGAAGAGGCAGGATTGACTCAGGTGCAAGTCGCTAAGAAATTAAAGCGACCACAATCGCACATTTCTAATGTTGAATCAGGACAGCAAAGGGTTGATGTTATTGAACTCCAGACCTTTGCAAAAATCTATAACAAAGATATCAACTATTTTATTAAGTAGGGTTTATGAAAAAGACATTAATTTTTATACCAATTTTATTTCTTCTTACATTGTCTGCATTTAACGCAAATAATGTTTTTGCTTCAAGTTGTACTACTTATGGAAATACAACGATGTGTGACGATGGTACAAGCTATACTCAATATGGAAATACCATAATGGGGAGCGATGGCACGAGCTACACGAGGTACGGAAACACAACGATGGGAAGTAATGGGTCAAGTTATACTCAATACGGGAACACCCTAATGGGCAGTAACGGAACAACCTACACTCAGTATGGAAACAGCATAATGGGTAGCGACGGATCAAGTTATCAGACTTATGGAAATACTACGATGGGTAGTGGAGGTGGAAATACTTACAGCACTTGTCCAGCAAATTCTTCTGCCAATTCATCTGGTAAATGCTCATGCAATTACGGATACAGCGTTAACTCGAGTAAGACTGCCTGCGTTTACACCGGAACAACTTATACTGCCCCCACAACTCCTACCTGTCCTATCAATTCTTATTACGACGGTGTGTCATCATGCAAATGTAATTATGGCTACACTGTCAGTGGAAGCAGTTGTGTTACAGTAACTCAAAGTTGTCAGAATCAATATGGCTATGGCTCCTATGGAAGTGGCTCATCTTGTTATTGCTCAACAGGCTATCAGTGGAATAGCTCTAAAACATCTTGTGTTTTCACACCACCAACTCAACCATCGAGTGCTACTAACATAACGTCCTCTCCTCCCTCGATAGCAGGTGATGGAAGCTTGTGCTACTGTGCTAAAAATTACAAATGGAATACTGCGATTAATTCCTGCGTATTTGGCAGTCCTTTTTTTACCAGATATTTAAGCATCGGCTCAACTGGTAGTGAGGTGGTAAATCTTAAGAATCTGCTGGCAATTAAGGGACTATATACTGGATACGTGAGTACTGCATATGATAAAGATACAGAGACCGCTGTTAGCCTGTTCCAGGCACTTTCCAATATCTCGCCGACAGGAACAGTCGGTCCCAAAACGAGAGCGGCTTTAAATAAATAAATTTATATGAATAAACAGACTTGGATCGGAATAGTTATCGTCATAGTTGCAATCGGAGCATTTTTTGCTCTTTATCAACAGCCAACAATGACTGATGCTGAAGCAACTCAGATTGTGCAACATCAATATGTCAAAAATCCTGCTTTTGCGATCGCTGTGCGAGACAGGGGTGATTACTTTATTGTCACAAGCATAAGAGACGGAAAGTATGACGAACCACGACTTATCGCTTTGAAACAAGTGGCCGATTTATGGCAAGAGCAATCGCAGTCACCACAGATGGTTTGCTCAACACTAGAGTGTCCTTCTGATGCCAAGAAAGTGAGCTTGGGTGGCATAGGATACGTTTATTTTACAACCGAGAGCTCTGGTAGCGCCGCCGGAAGCGTCACATTTAATCTACTCTCTCCATCAGATATGCACCTTTATAGCATGAGTGTCTCTGGCGGAAATGGAAATCTAAATCAGCCGGGTATAGTTTCAGATGATGTTAAAAATAATAAAGATGTATATGACTACCTCACTCAGCAAATAGCGGCATCGCCGAAAATTGCCCACACAAGTGAACAGAATCTCAATGTAAATGATCCAACCAATGCGGTCCAAAAATGGCAACTCGATAATGAAAATATTTGGACTGCGATGAAAAACTACGCCGCTCCGGTAAAATTCACTTACTATGATACCAACCTTCTCGATCAATGGAGTGGAACAACTATCACAGGTTCGGCTGAAAATAGTCGATATAAAATCACTTCTATCTTTAAGGGTGTTACTATTGGACTCGATAAAACAACAAATAAATATTTTGTAGTTTGGGTCCCTTCTGATATGTATGAATGGCCAACAGACACAACTTTTATTGATCAGAATACACTCCAAATTAACTCTGCAAATTCGGGTCCTTCTTTGACGATTCACTTAGATACAGACACAATTACTAGTCCTTAAATAAAATTATGGAAACAAAAAATCAACAAAATTCTTTTAATAATCCCGTTGCCATAATTATTTTCATCGCCCTACTTGGTTTAGGTGGTTACTTTTTGTTTAGTAAAAATTCAAGTGACACAACTGCCACAACTACTCAAAACTCGGATACTCAAAAAACAATAACTGAGGCTTATACGAATACAACGGCTAATGTGCGAGAGTGTGGTTCTTCAACTTGCAAAGTCGTGGGTACTTACGATCCAAATACAAGTGTCGATGTTTCCAGCTACTCCATTGGCAATGTCTCTCAGCTTCCTGATTGGATTTCTTTTTCATATCCAAGTAGTGATGGCTCAAGTGCTACAGGATATATAAATAAAAGTGTACTTTCTGATACTCAAGTATCTGTCGAAAGTAAGCCAGCGGTGACACAAACTCATACAGTAAGTAATCAAAATCCAACAAAATCAAATTTAGATACAGGATTCAACCAAAACAATGTTCAAACACAAACACAGCAAACTTATTCTGCCGAAACTTTGGCTTCTGACCTTGCACCGCGCTTAGCATATGTTACTTGTAATTGGTATAACCGATACGGTTCAGTACTCTTCACTAAGAGCTTCAATGGTCTCCTTGGTCAATATACGAGTTCGGGTGGAATGGGAAGTTACTATATAAATACAGTTCGTGATGGTATCACCGATACACAGTGGGCTGGTTATTTAATTTTACCTAGCTCGTGTGATATTTCGTTTCCTTCAGGGGCATCTATGTACGCAGGAGGCCTATCAACTTTCTCTGTCGGTTCAAGTGGGGGTGGCGACGCAGTAGTAAATCTAGTAAGCAATGCGGGCGTTGATTTTGGACAAGTTGTCATTAAATATGGAAATAATTATCTTGCCACTTATGCAAAGACAAATAACTATTGCGCATCAAGACCTTCAGTTGGTGATGCTATTGCGGTTATTGGGTGGCCGATAAATAGCACCGGTCAAACTCTCACGGGTACGGTGACGGGCACATCTGGTTATTACGATACAACCAGTATTAGTATCCCGAATGGGATGCAAGGAAGTACTGCCGTGTCAGTAACGCACGGATGTATTTTAGGTCAGACTAATTCTGCTGGTCAGATTGCTGACGAAAGTGCCTTAAAATATGTTTTTGGCCTATAAAATATGAAAATAAGAGAATTGTTTAAACCCACATGTATCTCGCAGTCCGTTGGCGGATTAGCTGTTTTCTTAGACAAAGATAATTGCCAAATTGTGAATAAAACCAAAAGTGAAAAGTCTATAATTCTTCATTTAAAAAGAGAGTCAGATGAGGAAGAAGGGCGAGCGCACTTAAGGGTCCAAGACCAGTTTGAAACAATATCTGATCAACTGCTAAATTGGGCTTTTGCCTATGACGGTATTATCGGTTTAACCTTAAATCAGCTTGAAGATTTGGAGACAAATTTGAATGTTGAAAATATTAAGGGGCGATTACAGGTAGAGAAAAATTAATACCATGACCGCCTCAGAAATCATATTGTCCATTACTGGCATATTCATTGCTTGGCAGGCTTGGGAAACACGGAAATTAGCTAAATTAACTAGAATCAAAGATCAACCACTCCTTGAGGTCGAATTCCAAAATCAAGGGACGGAAGTTGTATTAAAAAATCTTGGTCAATCTCCAGCGTATTCTCCATTGATCAATTCTCTACAAATTACCAATAATGAATATTTTGACTTTGATCCATTGCACTCATCACGTCTATCAATTCTTCCAGGGGAAAGTCGGAAGGTGTGGATGCATCATCGTATTGTGACAGAACGGTCCATAGGCGGTTTTTTGGAAAGTATTCCAGCATTGAAAAATAGCATTTTGAACAGAAGAATTAATACTCCATTTAAAATGGATCTCCAGTACTTTGATAAAGATGGGGTTAAACTTACCCGTTCTCTTTATGTAAAGATTGGTGGTAATGAAGTAAGTGGTGGTCGTTATATCTACACGTCTACGAGCTCGGGATAATCGTTCTAAAAGTTTTGCACAGTATCGTGTTTGTGAATTTTTTGAAGAGGGTATAAAATACAATCACAACTAAATAAATTTTTGCCTCACGGGGCAGACCTGAAAGGGATTCCGAGTTCAAGGGCTCGCGATTGGATATCACATTTGTGGTAATCGATCGCGAGCCCTTTTTGCGTTTTATGTAAAAAAATCAAGATGAGAATAAAAAGATTTCCTAAATTCCAAACGGAATTTATTTATAGGGAATCGCCAGACAAGAAAGACCGACTGCGTCAGCTGTGGGATCTATTGCTCGCGCTACCAGAGCCGGAAAACGATAAAGATAATCAGATTAACAATAAAAATAACTATGAAAACCAAAAAATTAAACACGCCAACATATAACACCACTAGCTTCTATTTGAGCTGTTTTTTGTTGGCTAGAGGTGTCCAACTAGTCGGTTTAGATCAAACAGATGATTTAGATCGTCGGTCCTTTGTCTTTGTGGACTCGCCAAGCCGACAGATACTCGCTGACGAATATAACTTTGCCGAGGACGCCGAAGTCAGTGTGAGGGACTTTATTTCCGCGATCCGTAAACTTAAAGCTCTTTTGCACGAGCCAAAATAAAACTATGCGAAACGATCCATTCAAAATCATAGACAAGAGCGGTGACAGGAAATACTTCACGATCATTCCGAACTACATCGTCAACCATTCGACGGTTTACGAACAGGCCATTTATTTATACATGAAGCGTGTTGCTGGCGAGGATGGCACCTGCTGGATGTCGGCAATGGAAATAGCCAAACGATTGGACTGCTCCCGAAATACGATAGCTAAGTATCAAAAGAAATTGGTCGAGAGAGGCTGGATTGAAGTCGTTGGTCATCATGCTACTGGAGAGACGAATCAGCAGACGATCGAATATAGGATAGTGGATTTGTGGTCTTTGAATATCCGGCATTACGAGGAAAAATCAAAGCGTTCAAATAGTGAACGCTTACCCTTAAGCCTTCAACCAGTGAACGAAAGCGTGCAACTGGTGAACTCGAAGCGTTCAACCATTGGGCACAAAGAAGAACCCTTGAAGAAGAAAGAAAAAGAAGAAGTCAAAGCACAGATGGCTGAGGTCCCGATGACACTCAAGGAATTCGTGAAATGGTGCGAAGCAAGTTCGCAAAAGCACATCCGTATTATCGGCAACTGGGCAGATACAATCGAGCCGGACTTTCAAACCAAGAGTCAGTGGGAGGCCTTTATCAGACGAAATGTCAGACCAGCCAAGAACCTTGAACCATTCGAGGATAAACGGCTAATCGAGGGATTCAAGAAAATCCAAGAGGCAGTCAAGGCCGGCTGGCTCAAGAAGTACACACTGGAAACTCTCTTTAAATTCATCGTATGAAATACACTGAGACAAAAGAAAATATAAAAAGCGGATACGATTTGGATAATCCTAAGTTCAGAAAAGAGATAAGGGAATTTGAGACCTTGCTCGAGCAATTAAAAACCGCACCGCTTAAAAATTCTCTGGAGTATTACGGCGAACCAAGACAGATAATAAAAGCTTTCAAAATGTGCGGTAGAGAATTTCCAGAAAGCCAAAATCCTAGACGAGTATATAACAATGTCACCGGATTGACTGATGCTGGCATCATCCAACACCTACTGGAAACTCGAGCTATCTCTCGCCGATATGTAAAAGCGAATATGCCAGGTGCATATTGGGCGGTCGGTCCCAATCTCAAAGCATATGAGGACTGGTGCGAAAAACGAAGTGCCTTAGACGAACTTCAGTATCTGCGATCCTGTGCAGAGGGACACGAGGCCGAGTCCTTCGAGGCATTGGTGAAAGATAGAGATATATTAATTAATTCAATGAAAATATAAAACCATGAATAAAAACAAAAACGAATATAGAGAAGAAATGGAAACCGCCATAAATATGTTTAAAAGAAATGTCGTGAAAGCGGCCGAGGTCTTGGTCTCGCTTCTCAAAAGCAAAGACGACATGGTCAAGCTTGAAGCGGCCATCTACATTCTTGATCGGGTATATGGCAAACCAACAATAATCGTGCCAAAAAGAGGTCCAAAAAATTCTACTTAAATCTACTTTTTTATGCCAAAAATTAAACACTTATCACCGAGTCATAAACTAGCTTTGGAGTTGAAATATAAGGGTAATTCATACCAAAGCATTGCTGAAACTCTAAACAAGAGGTGGCCAAAAAGTAGAAATGGCATATTTAGCGAGCAAAACGTCAAAGATTGGTTCAAAGAATCAGGCACACTTTGCGAGGATTATCGCCTCTACGAGGACGAAATGGACGAGGTCCACAACGAAACTATGTCCATCATGCGTCGAGCCGGAGCCAGAGTCAGAGAGCAGAATTTCCGCTTGGCCAACGAAATGCTTGTAGCTCTTATGGCAAGCTCAAATGATGCTGTGAAATTAGCTGCGATAAAAGAAATACTGGATCGTGTTGAGGGTAAACCAAAAGAAACTATCCACGTTAGCGAAGCAGAACTTGCCGAATTATCTGTTGAAGATCGTTGGAATATCATTCCGTACGAGATGCGACTGGAACTTGTCAGAGACCAGTATCCGAAAGAGGCTACAGATAAGATTTTGAATTGGGTTGGGACTGGAAAGAACCGGTGAAAACACCTGTGGGCAACTCCACTTAGCTTGTTGCCCGAAATAGAGTAGGGTGTGTCGTGAAAGAAAAAATAAGTATAAGAATATGAAATCAGTACTGTACGCTCGGGTGTCCACCGAGGAACAAAAGAATAATCAAACCATAGATACTCAAATTCACGGTATCGGTGGAATGTTGCAGTACGCCAACAACCACAAGTTGCCGGTCCCAGATGAATCTATGGTTTTTGTTGATGATGGATTCTCTGGAGCGACACTGATCAGGCCGGCTCTTACTGCTTTGCGAGATTACATAAAAACCCATGACGATATCGGGT
>JAPLZI010000030.1:0-1649 GCA_026395095.1 Candidatus Tayloriibacteriota bacterium | reverse complement strand
TATGATGCCGATCGTATTGGCAGAGACACATACAACCAGCTCATTATTCTTGAGGAGCTCAAAAAGAAAAATGTCACCATTCACTTCAAGACTGGAGAGTTGGGTACGACACCGAACGATAAGCTACACTTTACGATCCTAAGTGCATTCAGTGAATTTGAACGAGCAAAAATCATGGAGCGAACTCATCGAGGAATGAAAAGAAGGATTGAGTCAGGAAAGTTTAACGGTGGTCGGCCGCTTTTCGGATATAAATATGATTATGCTAAAGGGAAACACGAACTCGATGATAACGAATCCAAAGTAGTGAAAATGATCTATGACTGGTACACCGAGGATAAACTAAACATCAGACAAATCCAGGCAAAACTTTTTGAGCTGAAAATTCCGACCAAGTACGATGGACTGAAAAATACCGAGAAGAATAAGAAAATGAAAGGGTTGAAAAAATATCCTATAGGCTGGTGGAGCGAGGTGACGATAAGAAATGTTCTGGCCAATGAGGCATATACCGGAAGCTGGCATTGTTGCAAGAATTACACGGTAAAGCTCGAGGTGGCCAACTTACGGACAGGCAAACCAAAGGTTAGACAACTGAAAAGACCGAGAGAGGAATGGTTTCCTATTGCAATACCCAAGATCGTGTCAGAAGAACAGCACAAAAAAGCCCTGCTTCAAGCTAGAAAAAATCTGATGTTTGCCAAAAGATGCACCAAGCAAACTTATTTGTTACAAGGATTGATTCGCTGTGGTAAGGATGGACTTGTCTATCGTGGTCACCAAGAAAAAAGCGGTGTCATTTATTATTACTGCAAGAGCCGAATGAATAATACTCCGCAAGAAAATTGCCACAGCCCTTATGTGCGAGCCGATCAGATAGAACCGATAGTCTGGAATGCAGTCAAATCAATTTTGAACAGTCCGGAGGAAGTATTCAATGCTTTTCGAGATGAGTCGGTCCTAAACGAAGATCGAGCGAAAAGTATAGAGGGCAGATTGGATTACATAAATAGTGCCATTAACAAACTGGAAGTGGCCAAGAAAAGAATCACTGAAGCCTTCAAGGCCGAAGCAATGACACTTCCAGAATTCAGGAAAGAGAAAACTGATATTGAGCTAAGCGAAGAAAAGTTGATTAGCGAAAGAGATGGACTGATGAATAAGCTCAATGTTCAGCACAATGTGAATGCAAAGATCGACCTTTTTCAAGAAACTTGCCACAGGTTTTTGAGTAAGATAAACGATCCGAAAATCGTGACAGAACGGCTAAAAAAAGATATTATCAAACTTATAATCGACGAAGTGGTCGTAGAAGGCGAGAAGATCAAGATTTTCGCTACCATACCATTCCCTAATAAAATTGAGGAACGGGAAATCAGCAGAAAAGACCTTCCCGGAACCTTTAATGCGGGTGCCACACTCGGTCCGATTAATCAAACAAAAATGGAAAGAATTTGGACTAAACATAAGAATACCGATACCACTCTTAAACCTAAAGTCTTCGTCGGAATGTCCGGCGGAGTAGATAGCTCCGTTTCGGCGGCGCTCCTCAAGCGTGAAGGCCGCGCAGTCACTGGCGTTTTCATCAAGGTCTGGCAGCCGGATTGGATAAAGTGCAATTGGAAGGAAGAGCGGCTGGAGGCTATGCG
>JAPLZI010000033.1 GCA_026395095.1 Candidatus Tayloriibacteriota bacterium | reverse complement strand
GATTATTCTATTTGCTAAAATAGCGACATCAGAATATCAGTTTTTCTCGGTACACACGACAAAGTTTCTACAACTAAATAATCCAGTAGTATTAATAGCTACTGTCTAGTTCGCTGATTCATTCAGGAAGTGGCTGAATAACTCCTTGGACAAGGAGTAAGGCATACCAGTAAAAGCAAAAGGGCAAAATAGGGTAATGCCGAGGGCTAAATTACTATTAGAGGTATTGTCCACAAGTGGGTGCAGATAAACTGAATCACCCCATATCTATAACCATAGAATTCTAACTCTCGAGGCTGGAATTCTGTGAGGGTATGTAGAGCAAGTTGTGTTGTTGGACACAAGCTCACGCGTATTTATCCGAGTAGGCTCGGGTAGCGTCAAAAATAAAAGCTGAACCAACCCCTCGACTGCGAGTGAACCCGAGTCTCGCCTTCCTGAATGAGTCAGAGAACTAACTTATTCACTAAACACAAAATATGACCTGTACTAAGTGCAACAAAAATAGCAAGGTTTCAAACTATATAAAGTTTTGGGATGAGAGCTGTGTAAAAGGCAATCAGTATGGGACCAGAATAATTATCCATTGTGTGAAATATTTTATGACAGTCTAGTAAAGACCTACTGCCCGTATTTTGGACAAGAAATTGCCTTTAACAGCAAAGGCTTTGAACATTTGTTATTTCGAAACCGTGGCCATCCCAGAAACCACAAGGACCAATATGCGAGATTTAAGTTGTTACCCTTGGTACCAAAGATATTAAATCTATCTAAAACATTACAAGGTGAATGCAGGGTCATGCATTTTGGGAAAGTAAGGATGAATAATAGGGTTGAGACTGTTTTAAAACCAGTATCATATTACGAATTCATAGCGGTAATGGAGGAAGTCCGTACAAAGATTGTCATTAAACAAATCGACAATGGAGAAAAATTCTTCTGGAGCGTTATTCCGTACTGGAAATTCAATTTGAATTTGGACAATAAAAGAAAACTGCACGATGGCGACCTTGAAAACGAGTAAACAAAAAATCCGCCGTAGCGGGTTCTTTGTTGGTGTTTGGTTACGGCTTATATGGCCATGAGGGAGCGAACTCCCCAAACACCGATGCTATTATCGCAAATCAGTAGGTTTTGTCAAGAATTACTGCTTCTGCTATGATATTACCAATGACAGGTCCGGTCTCGCGTCACTAAATGAGACATGGGAAGAGAGCCGCCGAAAGGCGGTTTTCTTTTTGTGGAAAATTTAACAAAAAAGCAGTGGGTGATTAGGCCACTGCCAACTATTCGGTTGTTTTCGACACAGCAATGCAGACTACTTCATAACATAAAACGTAGTTAGAGTCTATACTCCCCCACCAAGCCCTGCGGCCGGAAGAGCATGAGCAAAATGAGAATGACGCCGTATGTAACTTGGCGCATTTGCGCGGCGATGTCGTCTGGAAAACCGACGAAGCGTAAAATCTCCGGCAGAAGAATAAGACAAACCGCGCCGATAACTGCACCGCGATTGCTGGCCAAACCGCCTAGGATGATTACGGCTAGAATAAATATCGACTCCATGAGAGCAAATGACGATGGATCGATGAATGTTATATACGAAGCGAAAAGCGAACCGGCAACAGCCGCCAGCATCGCACTCACCACGAATACAGCCAGCTTGTACCATAGCGTCCTGTAACCAAAAACTCCGATGGCTTCCTCGTCTTCACGAATAGCTTTTAATACGCGCCCAAATGAAGACTTGGTGATGTATTGGCAGATTCCAAATACGATGGCGGCCATCACAATAGATAAAATTAGAAACGAAAGATTGTCCGTAAAAACAAACCCGAAAATCGACGGCCTAGCGATCCCCGGAATGCCGAGCGGTCCGCGTGTGAGCGACTGCCAATTCAAGAAAATGCTGTATATGATGATATTGAAACCAAACGAACCCAGGGCGTAATAATCATCTTTGAATTTCGATAACACAAACCCTATTGCTAGGCTCAAAACGCCTGTGATAATCATACCGAGGATCATAGACAAGAAGAAATTCATGCCGAATGAAGTCAGAAGTATCGCAGTAACATATGCCCCGATACCATAGAATGCCGCCTGCGTGACGCTCAAGAGCCCAGTGAATCCGACAACAAGATTGAGCGACAACCCGAGGATGGCATAGATCGATATAAGGATAGCTAGGTGAATGAGGTATTCCATTTATTTATCCACCGCTGTAAGTTCAACGCTTTTCGTGGATAGATCAAATTTAACAATAAAATTCTCGAAAAATCCACTCTGACCCACGAACCCATATGGTACCACACCACCTCCCAAATATGGCATAAATCCTGCTTTGACCTTAAGAGTATTCTTGGTACTCAAACCTCAAAGTATTCCTCCTATCATCGGATAAAGTTTTAGAGGCATATGAGCAACAATAGGGTCCTTGTATCCCTTCTTATTTGCCTCTGCCAATGCCTCCTTGAGAGTTTTGCCGCTACCCACTACAGTACGACTGTGATTATCCCTCATGGCGACCCATAGGCCTTTGTATTTCTCCCAAATTTTTGTCATGTTGATCGGTTTCATGCGTGTATTTTACCAAACCAAAAACCGCGAAATCAACTACCATGAAGAATATTTTCGTGTCGTATTCATTCTTGAATCTGCAGGACACCGTTTACTACTTTCTTAGTCACGAATTTATCGAGCAAATCTCCATTCTGATCAAAATTCACCGGAAAGGCAGCACCTGGAAAATCTTTCACTGCATGAATGTTGTCTTTCATACAAACCTTGAAATCAGTGCTTTTCGTGCAAGCATCAATCGCACCAGTAATGAGCTTAACTGCGTCATACATCCTAATACTCACGAAATTTGGAGCTTCTTTGTAGGTCGCTCTGTATTTCTGATCGAAAATACTATTTGCCTTTGGCGACGGTGCAACGATGACCAAACTATCAGCACTTGAACCAGCAGCCGTCAATAAATCCGGGTTGTCACAAGCCGAACCGCATATCAAGGAAGTCTTCATTCCCAATTCTTTGGATTGCTTGGCGACCAACCCGACAACTTTTGCATACGCGGCTACAAATACTCCATCCGGACTCTTCGATTTAACCTTGGTTAATTCAGATCTCATATCGGTTGCAGTCGGCAGAAACCCCTCCTCCGCTACTAGGACTCCATCAAATTTTTGTTTAAGACTATTTACGAGACCTCTCCCATAATCGTCGTTCTGAAAAACGACTGCTAGTTTCTTTATTCCTAGAGCCTTAATAGTCTGCAAAATACTTTCCATTTCAACATCAACCGTCCCATTTATTCTGAATGTGTAATCATTAGGCGAAGAATACGTAGGAGCTGAAACAATACTCATAAGAACAGTTTTACTCGTGACCGCAAGTGGTTTTAAAGCCATGGCGACTGGGCTACCCAGAGACAAAACAGCTGTCATATCACCTTGACCTAAATTTTTATTGAATTCCGATATGGCCGCCTTTGGATCCATCTGGCTATCTTCATATACTACTATAATATTCCTGCTGGATGGCAGATCAGCGAGAGCCATCTCGATCCCCCTCTTCGAATATTCGCCATGAGTGGCACTCAAACCGGTAAGCGGTAATATAGCAACGATAGTCCTGGTAGAATTTGAATTTGAACCTCTACTATTAACATAGTAAGTTGCTACCACTATCCCTAATACCACAATTATTATCCAAATAGCTTTTTTATTCATGTTAATGGTTCAATTACCAACTGATAAGCAAATAAATCCTACCACATCACCTTCTCAAAATCCCCTGCGGCCTAAAGAGCAGGAACAGAATCAAAACGGCAAATGCGATAGCGTCTTTCCACTCGCCGGAAATCTTCCAGATGCCGAAATTCTCAATAAAGCCCAGCAAGAATGCACCGAGGACTCCGCCATAGACATTACCGATGCCACCGATAATAGAAGCGATAACACCTTTCAAAAGAAGCGACAATCCCATCGTCGGCTCTATGCCCGTATCGAAGCCAACAAGAATTCCTGCGAGACCGGCGATAGCCGAGCCAATACCAAATACCCAGCCGATAATCCGTGGTGTATTTATGCCGACTATTTTCGCCACCTCTTCATCGTCACCAACAGCCTTCACAGCTTTGCCGAACATGGTG
>JAPLZI010000020.1 GCA_026395095.1 Candidatus Tayloriibacteriota bacterium | reverse complement strand
TTGAGAGTAGAGAGGAGTTGGTGACAACGATTGAAGGTTGGGCAGAGTATTACAATGGAGAGCGAAAGAAGATCTATTCAAAGAAAAAAGTCCATGCATGAGTAGTTGACAAATATTCTTTAGGAGGATTTTGACAGAGCTGTTAACGCACCAGACTCACTTCAAGGGTTCTGATTAGTTCGCGGGACTTCGGGACTTTTTGATCGCGCTGATAAATGGCGGGACTTATCAAAGATTATATAGTGTGAAACTTGGAAATCTATCATAACAAAACGAATGCCCCATGACAGAAACTTCAAAGAGCCCCTACCGGAATAGCAATCTTTTTTCAAAATATTATTTTGATACGTATCTCATAACAAATCCTGAATGGAAGAAAGATGACCACCTTAAAGCTTTTGAGGAAATTAAAAAGATATACTTCGAGGAAGAAAAACGTCTCAAAATATATAATGAATCTCAACTTAGATTAAATTTTTTTGATAAAATATTCACTGTTTTAGGTTTCAAATACGAACCAGCGGAGCCAACTCAAGAAAATACAATTCCAGACTATACTTTTTTTTCAGATCAGAAAAATCGAGATGATGCTTATCAAAATGAAGGTACAATCTCATTTTTTGTTAATGCTATAGCAATGGGTGAAGTCAAACAGTGGAATGTAGATCTTGATAAAATTACCAAAACAGAATATCCGGTTCGCCAGATACGGGATTATCTTGATAGTGCCGATAAAAAATGGGGTATTCTCTCTAACGGTCAACTTTGGCGGATATACTCCAAATCCAAAAGACGTGATGATTGTTTTGAGATTGATCTACCATCTTTAATAAAAGCGAATGATAAAGAGGCTTTCCGATTTTTCTATTATTTCTTTAGGAAAGATGCATTTGTTCCATCAAGAGACGGGGAGGCATTTCTTAATCGAGTCCTTCAAGGCTCCGTTAATTATGCCGTTGAAATTGGTAAAGATCTGAAAGATAATGTGTACTGGGCAATGAAACGGATTGCCGAAGGATTCATTGAACGCCCGTCAAACAACCTAAATAAAAACAATCCTGCAACGCTTACCCGCGTCCAGAACAATACGATGATTCTCTTGTATAGGATTTTGTTTCTATTATATGCTGAAGGGAAAGGTTTGTTGGATTTGGATGATCAACATTATAAGTATTATTACAGTTTTGACCGAACGAAACACGCCATTGCCGATGTTCAGGACGGACGTGTTGATTATCGGTATGATACCAACAAAACTGCGTTACTCAATGAGATTAAGGATCTCTTCAATCTGGTCAATAAAGGAAGTGAAGCTCTCTGTATTTCAAAAGAGGAAATGTGTTATGTTCCTCCGTACAATGGCGGTTTATTCGATCCTGAAAAGCATCTCGATCTTGAAAATTGGCTTATTGGCGATAAATATCTCGCGGATGCAATTGATTTCCTCTCACGTAGTAAGCCCAAAGACGGGCAACGCAATTTTATAGATTATTCAACGCTTGAAATTCGTCATCTTGGTGAGATCTATGAGGGATTGCTCGAATATAAACTCAAAGTTGCAGATTCAGATCTTATTGTGAGTGATAGTAGTTGGGTAACACTTGAGGAGTATAACGCGAATAGGAAACAGAAAAAAAGCATTTGGTGATTTTGAGGAAGATGACCGAGTACGTGCAGGGCATCTCCATCTTGCGACGGATAAAGGCGAGCGAAAATCCACCGGCTCATACTATACACCTGACTATATTGTGGATTATATCGTGAAGAACACGATTGAACCGATCGTTGAAGAGAAATGGAAAGATGCACAGGAGAAGGGTGAGAGTTGTATAGATGCGATCCTTTCGATTAATGTTCTTGAGAGAATAGCTATAAACCCAAAGCTTACATTTTTATCCGGGAACATTGAATAAAATATATGGACGATTTTACGGATTATTTTCTTCGGCAGGAGTACACAAAGATTGCCATT
>JAPLZI010000009.1 GCA_026395095.1 Candidatus Tayloriibacteriota bacterium | reverse complement strand
ATCGATCGTAAAGGAGTCGGGAACATTGTGGTAAGCTACTCACAACCGAATGGGACGGTATTGGACAGTAACATTCCCGGAACCTTCGTGATCGGCCGAAACAATAGCGTGACCATTCCGGTCACCGTTGCATTCACCGTAACCTTACCGGGTGGTGGTTCATATGCAGTCAAATTGGACAAGTTCAACTGGTCCAATTCCAGTGGAAGGTCCAGTGTGGATCTGAAGGGTGGTGAGTGGTCCACTGCTGTAATATCAACACCCTTTACGCCGCCCGCGCCAGTTCCAACCCCCGCCGTGCCGCCGGCAATCAGGGCACTCAAATCAAAGGCACTCTGGGCAGCAGAGTTGGCACTCACATCCTCGCGGATTGAGTTCCAATGCTATTCAGAGAGGCAGGTTGGAACAGTCCCGGCCGTTTCCGTTAATTTGAACGGTCCGGCGACTCAAGCTGCGATTTCAGAGGCCACCGCGGCTCTGATAATGCAGATTAGTCTGACAAGCATGGAGGTGGACGTCCGCTTTCATTCCTTCATTAACGGTCCCGACGGCCGCATCATCATGTATGGCAATGACACGAAGAGACCCGTGGCCACCAAGGGTGGTTATGAGCTCCCAATGTTCAACGTTGAGACTAACATCAACGGTGACCAGCTCGTCCCATACAAGGATGCACAGTCGGCGAAGATAACATCGCTCGATTACAACGGGGGTAGCCTCGGTGTCAGGTGGCTGGAAGTAAACAGCCAAGGCTTCATGTTCTCACCGGAAGCCGCCGGAAATGTGATTTTGGAGATCACAAGGAATGACGGAACCGTGATCACCTTTGATCTACGAAAAGGTATCGTCTTGACAGCCGAAACCTTGGCCATTACAGCCAAGGTCGGCAAAGCAGATACCGAGTCGGTTATTGATAAAATCGAGTTGAATATCATTCCGATCACCAGAAATGGCATCGGCTTTAACCGGCTTGGTGAGATCAGGGTCACCGGTGGACCGCTCACTGTGAAAGTGGCGGCAATCACCGAAGAGATGGGCAAGGCGACTTCAATCACTTACCGTCAGATCTCACCGGTGCTCGGAGAATGGGTGACGGTTCCGGCCAGCAATGGTATCGGAACCTTGCCCAATCTTTCCAAAGGTGATTGGCAGGTGATCGGCGTGTTCCCCGAGTCTGTACTCAAGGAACCGTTGTACTACATCTACGACGGCAAAGG
Source organism: Candidatus Tayloriibacteriota bacterium (assembly GCA_026395095.1). GTDB lineage: Bacteria > Patescibacteriota > Minisyncoccia > Phycocordibacterales > PALSA-1337 > C7867-002. The sequence goes on along the minus strand of JAPLZI010000009.1, from coordinate 6,126 downwards.
TTAAGTCAGGCTAGGCGTCGCCGCGGATTTCACACGATAGTTTAGAGTTCCTTCTAGTTCTTTATTGCGTACCGCCCGGCTTCGAGCTCGGGCGGTATTTTTTTACCAAAATTCTGAATCAATTGCCTCTTCCCCGCCAAAACCCCACTTTTAAATCCTTAGAATCGTAAGGAATTTTTACCTAAACACTGATTATACGGCCAAAAATCATGTCGATGAATCATCGATCCTTAGAATTCTACGGATTTGAAAACCCTAGTTTCGGGTGAACAACGACTCGTTCGCTCGCGCACTATACCAAAGTATAGTGTGACAGAAATCGACATGCCATATTCTTCATTGTGCGTGTGGTGTTGTGAACTTATGTTGCACTTCAAACTAGAATTCAAGACATTCATTTGACTTTTACCTACTAACTGTGATATAATGTACGCCGCATGAATGCTCTTATCGAAATCCTCAGTTCGTTAGTAAGCGTTGCCATTCTCGTCGGGATCCTCTGGTGGATTGTCTCGGCGGCGAACCGAAACCTCAACTCTGCCCTGCCAAAGGTCGGCAGGGGCAAGAAGGCCAAAGGTGGTGGAGACGCCGCTACTGACTGGACCCGGAAGCAGATCTTCTGGGCCGGCCGGCAGACCGGAAGACTCGTCTGGGACATCGCGAAGCGTCCCTTCAGATAAAAGAGGGGCAAAAAACAGCATCCCAACACGCAAGCAGGCGGACCTAAAAAATCCGCCTGTTTTTTTGTACAAATCAGTGATTGAACCTAAATAGAAGGAAACATCCTCACTTCCTTCTATTATTTCCTATTCATATCTCAACGCCTCGATCGGACTCTTGAGTGAAGCCTGCCTAGCCGGATAACCACCGAAGATCAACCCGATCAGCGCCGAAACAGTGAAACCTAGGATTGCACCATTCCATGGAAAAATAAATTGCCAATTCACATCCAATCCTCGCGAAAGCCCGATAGAAATCGCAAATGCCATACCTGAACCTAAAATAATTCCGACAATACCGCCGATCACCGTCAATAAAACCGCTTCAAGCAAAAACTGTGAGAGAATATCCCGATTCGTAGCACCGAGCGCCTTTCGTAAACCGATCTCGCGGGTGCGTTCCGTCACCGCCACCAACATTATATTCATGATACCGACACCACCCACGAATAGCGCGATCGAGGCTACGGCCACTAGGAAATAAGTCAGCGTATCTGTGATAGTAGACAGACGATTCGCCAGATCCTGCTGAGTCTGCACAGCAAAATCGTCCTTCGCTGGATCTGTTATGTTATGCGATTCACGCAAAGTCGTTTCGATGTCTTGAGCCGCCGATGGTACCGCCGCATCATTTACAGTCTGAATGATGATACGGCTAAAATATTTGTACCCGAGAATATAATCCTGCGCCGTCGTGTAAGGCATGAGGACCATATCATCAAAGTTGAACAACGAGCCGCCACCCGTCGCCGGCAACACCCCGACAACCTTGAAATTGCGCCCTTTGATCTTTATCTTCTCCCCGACCCCACCACCAAAATCAAAGAGTTTCTCCGCCACTTTGGAGCCGAGAACAACAACATCACTTCTCGAAAGCACTTCATCTTGATTGAAAAAATCACCCGCTGGATGCAGATCGAATATTTCAGCCATGAGCTCGGTCGCGCCGAAAATAGATATCTGATAGGTATTGGACTCGAATGAGGCCGAGCCAGCACCAAAAACTGTAGGCATAATAGACTTTATACCAGGCACATTGGCTTTATTTCGGAGAGCTACAAGATCCTTCTCTTTCAGTGAATCGCTATATAGTGCAGTCACATCCGATGGACCTTTCGGCTCCCTTCCAGGGATGATGGCGATTGTATTCGTCCCAAGGCCTTGTACCTGTCCCAAAATGAGTGACTGTGCACCAGCCCCGAGTGAAACCACCAGCATGATCGCCGTGATGCCTATGACAATGCCGAGAATGGTCAAGATTGATCGCGATCGATTCGTGAACAAACCAGTCAAAGAAGTTTTTACGATGTGTTTCCAGGTCATTTTATTTTACATAGTCATCTTCGGGTGTCAGACGCTTTGCAACTTTCCTATCACTGTCCATCACACCGTCCATAAGGTGGATGATGCGCTCGGCATGCTCCGCCGTCGCTGTTTCGTGAGTGATGAGGATGATCGTCTTACCGTGTTCTTCATTCAGGTGCTGGATGATCGACATTACATTCTTGCCGGATTTGGAATCCAGGTTTCCCGTCGGCTCGTCGGCAAAGATGACTTCAGGATCAGTAACCAGTGCCCGGGCTATCGCCACCCTCTGTCTCTCACCGCCGGAAAGTTCTGCTTGATAGTGATACATGCGGTTTCCAAGACCGACAGATTCGACGGCTTTCTTGGCTCGCTCTTCCCACTCTGATTCTGGAACCTTCGAATAATAAAGGGGTAACTTTACATTTTCCAAAACTGAAGTGCGCGAGAGCAGATTGAATGACTGGAAGACAAAACCGATTTCCCGATTGCGGAGATCGGCAAGTTCGTTTTGTGAATATGAAGTAACATTTTTTCCATTGAAATGATAACTACCAGAAGACGGCTCATCGAGGAGCCCTAGCAAATGAAGTAGCGTGGACTTCCCTGAACCTGAAGGACCCATGATCGCCAGGAACTCCCCTTTTCTGACATTGAAAGTCACTCCCCCGAGCGCGATCGTGGATGTCTCGCCTTCTTGATAAACCTTTTTGAGGTTTTTTACTTCTATGATATCGGTCATAATTTCACGCATTATTTCATGTGATGCACTACTTCATATATGTCACAACCTTATCGCCCACAGATAAACCAGAAACTATCTCGATCGTACCGTCCGAGCCTCGAAGACCAGTTACGACTGGTATAACAGTCCAATCCTTACCATCCGGGTTAAGTTTGCGAACCGTTTTTACCCCGTTTTCATCTAGAACAGCCCGATAAGGAACAGCCAGCACATTGGTTTTTTCTGCGGTCAATATCTCTAGGTTTGCAGTCATTCCTGATCTTATACGACTATCTGGCGCGGTAAATATCAAGGTAACCTTATAGGTCGGCACACCTTCCAATACTGTCTCCGCCGGATCAACCGATATCACCTGCGCAGGAAAATCTACGCGGGATCCATAGGCATCGAGCGTCGTAGAAGCTAGATTGCCGATGGAAATCTTGGCTATGTCAGCTTCTGGAACTCTGGCCTCGACTTTGAAATTGCTATTTTGTACGGCGAATCCTGTTTGACCAGGTGAAATATATTCGCCAACATTCGGGTCAGCTTTGGTCACTATGCCATCTATCGGTGAATATATCATCCCCGAACTCAACTGTGCCCGAGCTTCGGCGACCCTCGCTGTTTGGGCGGCGATAGACTCCGAAGAATTGCCAGCGAGTTTGAGATTGTAACTCGACTGTGCAGACGCAAGAGCCGCTTCAGCTGATGTGGCGGAAGATATTGCCGTATTCATATTCGTGAGGCCCGTATTCATCGTCGCGATGGAAGAATTTATAGCCGTCTGGGTCAAACCGGAACTAGAAGTATTTAGATTATTCACGATGACCGATAGATCTGTCATAAAGTTTTTTATGGTCGACTGATAACCGCGAACTCTTGATATCAATTCGGCGGGCTTTAAGGGCGGTGTTACAGAAAGGTCCGCTGCCCACAGATCCAATACATGGCTCACCTCTAAGCGTTTCTGATTCATCGCAAGCTGTACCTGCACACTGTCAGTGTGAATCGCTATTGTAGGATTTACGCTTTGGGCATTTGTATAAAAAATGTCTGTGTAACTGAAAAGAGCCGACTGAACCTTGGAAAGACCGTCATGTGCGGCATTGATCACATCTTCCTCGGCGTTCTGGAGCGCGGTTTTCTGAACTGCCAATTCCTCCGGAGTGAGACCTCGTGCCGTGTCTGCTAGAGTCGCCATTGCTGCATTCAAGGCAGCCTGATCGCTGGCTGTATCCAATGAGGCAATTAACTGACCACGCTTGACGGGATCGCCGACTTTCACATAGACATTCGAGATTACGCCACCTTTTTTGAACGATAGGCTTGATTTTGAAGCCGGAGAAATAGTGCCAGTCACACTGACTTTCTGGAGCACATTCGAAATCGAGGCAGTAGCTACCTCGAAGGTCGGCTTGCCGTTACCTCTTCGCGCATAGGCGATAGAAACAATGACCAAAATCACGACAACCGCCGTAATAAGCCATTTATTCTTCAAATGGTGCCATCTGGATCTTTTCATCGCATCATTTTAACATACTTCTATCGATACCCTAAATATGATTTTTCCCTGATGAAAATTAAGGCCCCGCATTCTTGCGAGAATGCGGGGTCAACGAAGAACAAAGGACTACGAGCTAAAAATCTAAGCTCCGAGGTCCTGAGAGCTACTTGCGGAAGGCAAACCAGACATCGGCGCTGACAATAAAGTCACCGATCCAGCGCAGGCACGCATCGCGCCTCGCGCCGTCCCACCAGACACAGCAGGCCTGACAGGAGCTAACGAAGGAACATTCCGTCGTGGCCACAACATACATCGGATTGAGTGCGAGCGTTTTGTGGAGAATTGGGTACTTTTCACCGACAGCAAAGACTTCGCGCGGATTGGTGTTCTTGAGGCCGAGGGACTCTGCCCACGCTAGCGCCCTACCCCAGCTTCCGCCGCCTGACTGGTAGTTGAGGAGAACGAGATTTTCTTCTGCTTCTCCAGTTCCAATGGGCGTATACAGATCAGCAACTTTCCGCACATTGTAATGGTCAGGAGTGTTGGGGCCAGCCGCATTCACGGCTTCCTGCCACTCTCGATCCTGCTTCACACGGACTCGGACCATATGGATACGTGCGCCAGGAGGCGGTGTAATCGCAGCGAAGTATGTGCATAGATGGTCGACCTTGATGCTATCGAGGAATCGGGCGAATCTGCCGTCATCCAAGGCTAGCTGAAACGGCGCACGGCCAACTTTTTTTTCATTGGCCATTTTGCGGCCGCATTCCATCTGACCGACTGTTACGGGCGTATATTTAGTGCTCATAACTCCTTTTTTGTTGTAGCCTACCAAAAGCGCCGAAATTTTCGGTACCAAAGGCGGACTGGGTTTATTATAAAGACCTATCTTTCACTTTATACATCAAATAATATATACCTGTCAATACAAACGAACGTACAAATAAAACAACCGGGCCTGGCCGGAAATAAACCTATCTCCTGCCCACTATGAGCAACAGAAAAAACTCCACAACGCCTTTCATGCTTTTGGATATAAAATTGAACATCGGAAAATCTTTTTCCTCTTTCATGTGATCTAAATAGATATTTTAGCTCCCCTTCCTCATGAGACGGCCCGGTTCGCGGCGAGTGATCCTGAATACGTTTGAGTACTTCTTCGGAGTTCGAGTCTTCTGGCCCTTGCCGGCTGGCTTGCCCCAACGAGTCTTCAGGCGGCGGAGACCTCGGCCCTGGCGCTGTTCACCACCACCGTATGGGTGATCGACAGGGTTCTGAGCAGTACCACGGACAGTCGGACGGATACCCATCCAGCGCGAGCGGCCAGCTTTGCCGATAAAAACAAGACGATTTTCCTCATTTGAAACCGCGCCGATAGAGGCCCAGGCGTCCTCGTGAATCTTTCGAACTTCGGTAGAAGGCATCTTTATGTGCGTATAACTGGCGTCGTTAGCGACAACTTGTGCGAATGAACCAGCGGATCGGACAAGCTTAGCACCAGAACCAGGCTTGATCTCGATATTGTAAATAAAAGTTCCTACTGGAATCTTCTTCAACGGCAGCCTATTTCCTGTTTGTATAGGAGCATTTTCAGACACCATGAATGAATTGCCGACTTTCATAGTCTTCGGCAGGAGAACATAGCGCTTCGTGCCGTCTTTGTAATTTACAAGACCGATATAACCAGTGCGAAAAGGATCATATTCAACAGTTTTCACTGTGGCATTGATGTCTTTCTTTTCATATAGGAAATCGATATCGCGGAAAAGCTTCTTATGGCCTCCACCTTTGTGACGAACCGTGATGCGACCATGTGCGTTGCGGCCAACATCGCGTTTAAAGCCGGAAGTCAGAGGCTTGTACGGCTCGCT
>JAPLZI010000065.1:8387-9806 GCA_026395095.1 Candidatus Tayloriibacteriota bacterium | reverse complement strand
TGGCTGTGTTTAGGGTAGTGCCGTCTCCACCGTTGAATGACAGTACTCCCGATGTATCCATGAACATGGCTCGGTAGTCACCATCTGTCGCTGCTAGCCATATACCACCGGCGTTGGTGTTGGCGCTTTGGGTGATACCGAGACGGGCGGCTGGAGTGGTGGAGGAGAGGCCGACGGAGCCGGTAGTTCTAGCAATCTTAAACATTTGATTCGTAGCTATGCTCGTGGGAGAGTAAGCAATAGTGAAATCATCATCACTACTATCAATACCAGTAGACCAGCCAGCCGCACCAGCATTGTTTTGGTAGGACATAAAGACATCTGCATTCGAGTGACTAGAGGTGTTGCGGAGAATAATCCCCCCAGTCTGGTCTTCTGCTGCATAATCAACTTGTAATTTCACGAGTGGGCTCGTCGTCCCGATACCGACGTTGCCGTCCGCTAAAATCGTCAAACGTTCAACTGGTAAAGTAGCCGCGACACCGTCATTATGATGAGTTGAAAAGGCTAGTACGCCCCCATAATTAGCTACGGTAGCAGGGTATCTTTGACCAATGCTCGCAGGTGTCCAACTGTCAGATTGCCTACTCCAAGAAATAAAACTTTGTCCTGAACTGATTGTAGCGGCACTTGGAGCAATTTTTATGAACGTAGTAGCTGAACTCACATAATCGTTACCTACATGAAGAAGAGCCTGCGGATTCGTCGTCCCAACCCCCACATTCCCCGCAAAATAACTATTCCCCGTTCCGAGGACCTGCAAATTCTGGGCGATGGAAGTGGAAGCGTTTATGGTTAATGTCTGACTCGCAGCGGTTGTGTTGAAAGTACCATATAAGAGAGAATCAGTTTTATCGTGAGCTGTGTCAGTCTGATTTTGGTTGTTGATATAGAAGGAATTGGAACCAGTTTCATATCGTCCAGCATAGTAGCCCAGCATTACGTTTGAACCAGCTGTAGCGGCAACCGCCGCTCCAGCAAATCCTCCCACCATGACATTGTTACTACCCGAGGTTAAAGCACCGCCGGTTGATCGACCAATCAAAATGTTGTATGTGGTATCCGTCATTGAAGCATTACCAGAAGCACCGATAGACACATTGTAGGATGAATTACCACTCAAAACTGTACTAGTATCTATCAACACGTTTTCACTTGAAGCTCCTGCACCAATGTCGTTCCCATTTCCGATATTAGTTCCGATAACTACATTGCCGTTACTAACAGTTGAGTTGACTCCTGCCCTATGACCAATAAAAATATTTGTTCCACCACTAGTCAATGACTGACCGGCCGCATATCCAAATAAAGTATTCCGAATACCAGTAGTCAACGCTAGACCAGCCTGATTACCTACTGCCGTATTCGGGGTACCAGTGGTAAGTTGCGTGCCAATATCGTGACCGCCTTTGATGTCGC
>JAPLZI010000065.1:0-8350 GCA_026395095.1 Candidatus Tayloriibacteriota bacterium | reverse complement strand
TCTGGTAACCGATAGCGAGGTTATCATTCGTATTGCTGGCTGCAGTACCGGTACCGGTACCCACTACTGCCGCAGTGAATGTAGTGCCTGGATTATTGTTTGCTGCACCCTGTTCGGAAACGAAGTCAGTATTTCCAGCTGTAACAATTGTATAAGCTATTCCCACTACAAAATTTCCTGATGTGACTGTCTTGCCCGCATTGTAGAGAGCCTGATAACCGAGAGCAGTGTTGTAGTTGCCGGTAACATTCGAGTAAAGCGATTCTTTACCTGCTGCTAAATTAGCAGTTCCAGTATTGTTTGATCCAAGAGAAAAGTACCCTAAGGCAGTATTATTTTGGGCAGTAGTATTGGAATTTAGTGCATACATTCCAACAGCAGCATTATAACTACCAGTCGTATTTGAACTTAGAGCCTGATAACCAACTGCTGTATTATAACTACCAATCGTGTTGGTCTGAAGAGATTTCATTCCATTTGCAGTATTCCAGTTTCCTTCAGTATTACCACTAAGGGCACTCACACCAACGGCCGTATTGGAACCACCTATGGTATTAACATAGAGAGCTAAATACCCGACAGCAGTATTCGAGTCGCCCGATGAGTCAGAGTTTAATGTTCCGTAGCCAACAGCAGTATTTTGTCCAATAGAACTATTTCCTCTTCCCACCCTCACCCCATTGAAATACGAATCCGCGCTCGTTGATGCAGTACCGACGACATCGAGTTTGTAGCCAGGATTTGTAAGACCAATACCGAGATTGCCCAGATAATCTAGTCTCATTTTTTCGGTGAGTCCGGTATTACCATTCGTGGCGAATGTCATATGACCTCTATCACCGCCTACGCTACTCTTGACACCGCTTATTGTGGCGAAAGTAGCCCCCGTCGATCCAGCATTACCTCCCAATGAAAGACTACCACCTACATCTGTTGTGGCTGCATCTGTTGAAAGTATTCTCATAAAACCTGAAGCTGAAGTTCCTCGAATATCAAAGAGAACTGTAGGTAATACAGTTCCGACTCCAATTCGGCCACTGTCTAGAATAACGAAACGATCAAGGTTTGTAGAATCAGCGACAGCAAAAGCTCGTGTGGTTCCCTGTCCAGCACCAGTTACAGATAGGCGAGCCGATGGTGAGGTGGTGCCGATACCGACGGAGCCTGAACCATCTATTCTCATTTGTTCAGTCAAGGCGTTTGAACCTCCAGAATTTTGTGTTAAAAATGTTAGGTAACCAGAATAATCAGCTGCTGAGGCAGATGCTTTGGCGCCTTGTATGGCTGCAAAACCATATCTAGCTGTGGAATTGCCGGTTTGCCCCTTAAAGATTATTGAGGGACCTGTACCAACAGCAGCTGTTGCAGTCGAGTCGAGAGTTAAAACTGAAAATGCACCATTACTTGGAATGCTGCCAACATTATTAGAAATCTGTAGGGTACCGTCGGGGGATGATGTTCCTATACCGACACGTCCAGAGTTTAATATTCTCATCGATTCTCCGGGACTTGAGAATATTATTCCTCCACTATTACTATTTGTTAAATAAAAATCAGAATCACCTGTAGAACCATCGCCGAAAAAGGCAGTTTGAGCCCCAGAACTATTCTTAAAGACAATTCCTGAGACAATACCGTTACCAGTCGAGTCACTATCCTGAATTACTATTTCAGGTTGAGTGGCAGAGATATGAAGCTTTTCGGTTGGACTCGCTGTTCCTATCCCCACATTCCCCGTCGTTGAATCCACAATAAATTTACTCGTACCAACTGTGAGTCCACCAGCAAAAGTTGAGGTTGCAGTGGTAGATGTCGCCACGAAGTTTACTGCGTCAACATATGAGTTGAAGTGAGCGGTACCAGTAACATCTAGTTTGTATGTTGGCGTTGTCATGCCGATTCCGACATTGCCGGAATTCAGGTTTAACCAGCTATTTGAATTTGATGAGATACGGCCAGCACTACCGCTTGTTCCATCAGCACGCAGGATGTCAATTGAAGCAACTCCAGTTGTGTTTGCATTACGGAAAAATCTTATTATGCGAGAGCTCGTGTTATCAGTTGCATCAAAGTCGATATCATAGATACTGTTACCCGAATTCCCTATCCTCATCGAGGAAACTCCATTGCTAATTTGGAACTGAGCTGAAGCAGATGAAACTGTAAGGGCACTCTGGGGGCTGGTTGTACCTATACCTAGACTTCCTGTAGTAGTCAACGTCATTTGTGGGGCTGTCGTCGTACTACCGATCGAACCTTCGCCTGCCTTAAAGTTAAGAGTGTGAGAGCCTTGTACCCAGGAATTTGTACCTGTATCACCGAAAAAGAGTTTATTCGACGGCCCATTAAAGCGCATCACAATAAAGTTGTCTCCGCCAGTATTCTCACCAGTAACTCCCGGGGTACTGAAAAACATATTCCTCGTAGTTCCTGTATTTAGCCAGAGATTTCCCATGAGACTACCATCACTGCCATAGAAGCCAAAACCATCACCAGCAGCATTGTCGTAAAATGAAATTTGATCTAGAGGATTATTTAGACCGCCAATACCAATTTTACCGCCGTCTGTTCCAATATTGGCATTGCCAGTAGTAGTTAACGTCGTTAGGTCAGCACTCCCCGAAGTAATATTAGCTCCAGACAATGTGGAGTCAGCTATGGTACTGCCGGATAACGCTACTTTGCCTGTAGCAATATCAGAACGGAGTTCTGATAGACCAGAGCCTGTGGACATGGTCTGTCCTACTGCAGCTATGGATTGGTAGGAGGGAGAGTCTAGGGGTTGAGTGGTACTCTGGTATGGAGTGTTTCCCTGTTGAATAGACAGGGTTTGTTTGAATTTGGTGAGTGCAGAAGATACTGCTCTGTCTATGAGAGACTGGACTTCAGATCTGGTTAGGTAGGAAGTGGTACTTACTGGGTTTTGTGGTGTGGAAGGTTGGAGTGTTGCTGTGGTTAGAGTGGTGGGTTTGGCTACGGTGGTGGTAGCTTGTTTCGTTAGGAAGGTTGGTGAAGCTATCGTGGCTGCAGGGGTGGAGGAAAAGTCAAAAAATGAGACTATCCTCTCCCAGAGTGATGGGGAGGAGGTTACACTCTCTGCATATGTGAATTGGGCAGTAGAAACAAGCAGTATTCCTATGATTACAACTACTCCGTAGCTTGTCTTTAGCCGGCTCATTAGGCTATATTCTATCATGGTGTGATGGAAATCTGACTGTTGATAACTAGTTGGAGTTTTAGAGGAAGTGAGAATGTTTCTTTTTCGAACAAAACGAGAGTTAAACTGCCGTAGTTTATATGGCTAGCGTCATTCGGATTTGTGAGAAAAGGAAACATTCTCACTTCCTACTGACTTACTCATTCCGCATCATCTTCACAAACACCTCCTGGGGAATGTTAACAGAGCCATGTGCTTTCAGGCGTTTCCGGCCTTCTTTCTGCTTCTCACGAAGCTTCATTTTCCTAGTTATATCACCACCCGACAAGGTCGCCGCCGCATCTTTTTTCTTCCCTGATATAGTCGTAGACGAAATAATACGCCCAAATGCCTTCCCTTGTATCTTGAATGTAAATAGTTCCCTCGGCATGATCTCATGCAGTTTCTCCACCATAGCCGTAGCTTCTTCCGGAACACGACGACGAGAAACCACTCTCGCAAATGCTGCTACAGGTTCGTCTGCAACCAAAATGTCTAATCGAACTACATCCGCTAGCCGATTTTCGGTAATATCGTACGAGATAGATGCATACCCCGACGATATACTTTTTATTTCATCAAAAAAGTTTCTCATGAGCTCGCGCAGTGGCATTCGCAGAGTCAACATCGTCCTAGTGTCGCCAAAGTTGTCCGTGGCCATGACTTCCGCCTCGTGGTCATACAAAGACTTCATGAGCCCGCTCAAATATTTTGGCGGCGTGATCAGATCGTCGGCTGTGTAACGATAAGTTCCAGGTTGAATTCTCTGTGCAATCTCTCGGTGACTATTTCGAGATGCAACATGCCGAGAAAACCGCAACGATAACCCTTGCCCAGCGTACCTGAAGCTTCTTCTTCATAAGTAAAAGATGAGTCGGAAAGACGGAGGCGCCCTAGGGCCTGCCGGAGCAAGGATAGGTCATCCTGCGATTCAGGATACAAAGACGCCCATACGACAGGATGTGGACTCTTGTAGCCCGGTAATGGTGGTAGAGTATCGTCCCGTTCAGTGATTGTGTCACCTACGGAAGCAACACCAGGCTCTTTTATTCCCGTGACTATATAGCCAATCTCGCCGGCGCTCAAAGATTCTACTGGGGTATTATCTGGCTTGAATACACCAACCTCTATGGACTCAAATTCCCTGTTTGCCACTTTGAATAAAAGCTTTTCGTGGCGCTTCACACTGCCATTCATGACTCGAATGTAGACGATGACACCGGTGTGATTTGAGTACTGGAAATCGAAAATGAGCGAGCGGAATTTATTGGTCTCTTCTGTTGCCTTTGGAGCCGGAACTCGTCTAATTATTTCCTCCAGAAGATGCACGACACCCTCGCCGGTTTTACCGGATACTTTCAAAACTTCTTCTGGGCTACACTCCAGAAGCTGACAAACTTCGGCTACGACTTCCTCTGTTCGTGCTAGAGGCGAATCTATCTTGGAAACCACGGGAATGATAGTGAGACCGGCTTCGCGCGCCATGTTGAGCGTCGTGAGCGTCTGGGCCTGCACACCTTGCGTGGCGTCGACGAGGAGAATCGAGCCTTCAACGGCCTTGAGCGATCGCGAGACTTCATATGAAAAATCTATGTGACCAGGCGTGTCGATGAGGTTCAGAATGTAATCCTTATATTCCATGCGCACAGGCTGCATCTTTATGGTGATCCCCCTTTCTCGTTCGAGTTCCATGGAGTCGAGGACTTGCTCCTGCATTTTACGCTTTTCTATGGTTCCGGTGACTTCGAGCAGGCGGTCAGCCAGAGTCGACTTACCGTGGTCTACATGCGCTATGATGGAAAAGTTTCTAAGTTTATTTGCAGAATCGATTGGCATTTTCATATGCTAATGTATACTATACCTATTACGAGGAAAAGGCACTTATTCTGGTTTCGTCCTTAATCGGTGCCTTTTTACTTTGGTTAAAACAATTCTTATTTAATAATATCCAAAAACTCCTTCGGTGTCAGAATAATCAAACGCTTTTTTCGAGCCACCATAGTTACTTTATCATTGAGAAACTCCTTGTCTAGAGTAAGTAGATAATCACAGTTTTCTAAGGCTGATACTAGGATTGGTGCATCATTCCTTGAGATTGAACCAAATAATTTTTGAACAGACAATCTAGGGGGATTAGGCAAAATCTCGATTTGAGCTAATCCGATCAGTAAAAATAACTGACTTATAAGTCCCTTGTTTTTCTTGAATTTTGTAGAACATATTTCTTTAATCTCTGAAAGCACATATTCATTAATACAAAGCCTCAAGCGATAATAACAATTGTTAAGAATATAAAAACTTGCTCCCCGGGAAGAAAGTAGGGCCGTAATGATAACACTCGAATCTACAAAAACCACCCTCCTATGCATACAGCTCCCTGAAGACTTTCAAACGAGCCTTTTTTGAAAAAGTTTTTACTGAAAGCCAATTATTTTCATCAACAGTAAAATCAACCGGCTTGGACAAGCTAACCTTAATCAGACTGATTTCAGCCTCTAATTTATTGAGTTTTTCTTTAATCATCATTTTGTTCATGCCTGAATGATATCAAAAAAGTTAAATATCAACAACCTCCCTACAAATGCTCCACCTCCGCCGGTGGCACCGCCGCCTTCCAGAATTTGCGGTGCAGGGTACGAGTGACTTCCACGAGTTCTTTATTCTCAAGTATTCTAAGAGTCAAAACCAGGACGACTAGTCCGATAAGACCGGCGCATAGACCTTGCAGGAAAACCCCCCAGACTTTGTAGAGCGGAAAGGTCGCGGCAAATATTTGCAACGATAGGTACGCGGCATAACCCATGACGACAGAAGCCGCAAAACTATGGAACAGCGTCGAGAAAACCGGCCGTGTAAACCCTTTATATGACCGCTCGAAGGAAACCCAATGTAGAATAGTATTGAGTATCACGCCGATCGAATAAGCCAACGCGAGAACCAGCACACTCGTGCCTGCCTGACCTCCCACCTTCAAGAGATCCTCTAGAAAAAAACGGAACGTCGGAAAAGCGAAGAATGCCTTGTCGAGCCCATAAGCCAGAATGACGATCGTAACAGCGGATATGGCATTTATGACCAACGGCTTCGATGTCTTGCCTTCCGCATAAAAACCTCTAACAAAAAGGATGATCAGACTCTGCCCGATCGTAGAGATCGTAAAGAGCGCCAGCATCGCCGCAGTAAGACGCGTGTCAGCCCAATTGAACTCGCCTGCCCCCAAGACCGTCCGCACGATCTGTGCGCGCAACACCACGAAAAGCACCGTGAGTGGCATTGACCAGAAGATGATGTGCCGCGCCGCTGTAATCATCTTTTCCAGGAATTCACTGATCTTATTTTCATAATAAAGCTTTGAGAGCGTCGGAAATACAGCCGATGAATAGCTCGCCCCTATGAGAGTCAGGGACACAGACTGGAGATTGAAGGCAAAGTTGAAAACAGAGATCGAACCGATAGCCATGAGCGAAGCCAACGACACTAGTACGAAGGAAGCGAGCTGATTCGCCCCCAAGGTGACAGTACGTGGTAAGGCTGTTGTGACGATATTGCGCATGATTTTCCAGTTGATCATACGCGTAAACTTCGGCATGAAGCCTTCATAGCTCATGAATGGAATCTGGATAGCCATATGCAGAAATGCGCCGAGCGCCACGCCCATCGCGAGTCCTTGAATACCGAACTTCGGGTATGCAAACACAACTGCGAGAATTATGCTGATGTTATAAACCACCGGACTGGCCGCATATACGAGGAAACGGTGACGCGTTTGCGTCAAGCTGGAAAACAGATTTGACAAGCCTAGGAAGAACGGTGACAAGAGCATAATCCGCACGGAGGCAATAAGGATGTGCAACTCTGCCGGCTGTGCCTTGAACCCGGGCAAAACAATGGGAACGATATACGGAGCGAGGAAAAACACGATAACACTCACGACAGCCATCACGGCGAAGAAAACCGTAAAGATGCTATCCGAGAAGCTCTTTCCCTCTTCGTCGCTCTTACCGAAACGATCGATGAAGAACGGCAAAAGAATCGAGGCCGACGCTAATGACGCGATCGAAGCAAAGATAAAGTCAGGAATTCTGAATGCCGCGTAGTAAAGGTCAAGAATATTTCCCGCACCGAAACTGAAAGCCAGAAGCTTGTCGCGAATGAGAGCTAGGATTAGAGAAACGAGGGCAAATATCGCCAACACATACGCGGCCTCATGCAGGCCGCGTATCTCCATGCCAATAACTTTCATGAACCTCTTGACCATTTTTAGTTCTGCTTAATCGGCGGCGTAGTTCTGCTTTCTGGGCGAGCGGCTTTTGCTTGAGGACCGGAGCTAAATATCGATTTGCCGGATCGGAGTGTCGAGACGATAAGCGCAACTTCCTTATTATCAGGATTTGACGCCGCCAATTTCTCAAATTCAGCAAGAGCGAGGGCCGTCTTGTTGAGGCGAGCTTGGCTAAGTCCTAGGAAGTACTGGGCATTGGCGTAATTTGGACTAAGTTTGAGTGCCTGCGTGAATGATGTGACAGCACCTGCATAATCCGGCTTGTTGTACTGAAGAAGTCCTAGCTGGAAGTGAAGCAGAGCATTTTCTGGATTGAGCTGGATCGCAAACTGTGCGGCGGTGATAGCGTCGGCAATGTTGCCCTTTGCTGCATATACTTGTGACAGCAGGTAAACAGCATCTAGATAATTAGATTTGACCTGAAGCGCGGCACCGATAGCCTGTATCGATTCGTCCAGCTTGTTTTGTGATGCATAGAGACGAGCCAAGTTCAGATAAATGGAAGGATTGCCTGGATTGCGTCCGATAGCATTTGAGTAAGCTGCAACTGCGGATTCGTAGGCCTTTTGCATCTTCATCGCCGTAGCCAGTTCAGCTACGCGAGCTTGTGATACATAGTTGTTATAGTTATCCACATCAGACATGATAGCGTTATTCGAGTATTCGATGGACTTGTTGACGACTTCGCTAGCAGAAGCCACGATGGCGCTTGAAGTGGAAGCCGTTGATGTTGCCGTGATCATTCCTAGTAGCTGGTTTGCGTAAGATATTCCAGCCTCGGCTCGAGCCTGCCAGTATATATCCAGCGGACTGAGAGCAACTGCCTTCGCAAACGATCGATCAGCAGCGATAGGGTCAGCAGACACAGTAAG
>JAPLZI010000061.1:16903-26987 GCA_026395095.1 Candidatus Tayloriibacteriota bacterium | reverse complement strand
CGTATGATGTTACCGCTTGCGTCAGTAGAGAGTGTGGTTAGTCCACCTAGGAGGTTATCTGCCTGATAACCTAGTGTTGATGATGTGGCGTGGTAGTCTGTGGCTACGACTGTACCTACCACTGATAGCTTGGCGTAGGGGCTGGTCGTCCCGATGCCGACGGAGCCGGAAGTTGGAGACGATGAAACAGTTGCTCCGTTATAAATACCAGTACCGTATATAAGGTTGCCAATATTCAACTGTTGACTGCCGGAAGCACTCGGAACGCCCGCATTTTTCCCGATAGCAATATTATTGGATCCCGTAGTATCGTTCCAGCCAGCATTATAACCGAGAAAAGTATTGTAGTCGGAACCTGTTTGGGCAGATCCTCCTGCTTCATAACCGACATACACACCGCCCTGGTTGTTATAAAAATCGTTGAGACCATATCCGGCTTGATATCCTATGGCAACCGAACTGGTGGCAGAAATGTTTCCATACAAGGCCTTTTTACCTATTGCCACATTATATCCACTGGTTATACTCTTTTGGAGAGCGTTCGCGCCAATTGCTGTATTACTATTACCTGCAATACTTGAAGAAAATGCATCACCACCAATTGCTATATTATCTGCGCCAGTTGTGTTGTTGACCAATGAATTTGAGCCGACAGCAACATTATTTGAACCGATAGTATTGCTGTAAAGTGATTGATAGCCTATGCCTATGTTATGATTTCCTGAATCGTTATTTAGAAAGAGCGCCTTATATCCAACGGCGATGTTGTAGTCACTGCTCGTGGCGACACTAAGAGCGCTCTCACCGATAGCCACGTTGTATAGTCCAGACGAGATTAAATTCGCCCCAGCGCCACCTCCCACAAGTACCGCGTGATTGGTGGTAGAAGCTTGCAGTACAAGGTTTCCGTCTATTTTATATCCACCAGTTATTCCACTCGTGTTTATAGTTGAAGTGGCTACAATACCTGCGACAGAGATATTCCCAGAGAATAATCCGTTGCCTTGCACAGAGAGGGTTTGCGAAGGTGTCGTCGTCCCGATGCCAACATTTCCTGAATCATTTATCCTCAATCTCTCTACACCTACAGTGGAGAAAGCTAAATTATCTGCGCTGGCACGAAACATTCCAGTGTCATCATCAGCCAAAAAAGTATAAACTGGAGTTGCCGCAGTGCCATAATTACGTATACGAGCCGCTCCAGTTGCTGCGCCAAAATCTATTGTAGTACCATCCCAATAAGCAGTCCCCGCAGCACCCACAATAGCTAGAGTTCTATTTCCTAATTGATAAAATCCGACAGTTCCATCACCAAAACCCAAACCACCTGCCGCCAAAGAATTAATGCCACTTATATGTACTTTACTTACAGGATTCGCCGTCCCAATCCCCACATTTCCAGTCGTTGAATCCACAACCAATTTAGTTGTACCGACCGTTAATCCGCCAGCAAATGTTGAAGTCGCAGTCGTCGAAGTCGCTGTAAATATATTTGCCAACACACCAGTTGCTCCAGCGACAGCAAGAGAAGTGTAAGGCGAGGTCGTCCCGATGCCGATGTTGCCCCCACTCGTAATCGTCATCGCCTCAGTACCATTACCAGCAGTATCAATAGATGAAGATGTATAAAACGACAATCCACCACTCGATTGCAAACCCTTGTAGTTCGTACCTCCGACCAAGGTTACTCCTGCCGTCTGGCTATTACCGCGAGCTATCTTGAGGAAGCTATCGTCGCCTGATTGTATATAGAAGTATGGAGCGGTTCGAGTTGTATCTGTAATCTGTACCGACCTTGTATTCGCAGCAGCTGTAATAATATCGAGCATCGAGCTAGGAGAAGATGTTCCGATACCCAGCTTACCTAGCGTTCCACCCGCCGTTGCAGCACCGATAAATACATTACCCCCAACCGACAGGAGCGTAGAAGGTGAAGTCGTTCCGATGCCGACAGAGCCTGATGAATTAATAATAAATTTTGTGTCACTGGTCGAAACGGCAGTGCTATTTAATCCGTTATTTATTGCAACTCTGAAGTCTCCCACGCCAAAAGATCCGTCTGCCACACTATACAAAGAAACTTTTGCCACGCCTGCACCGTGATTGAAATAGAACGGAAGACTACCTGAGTTAGCAGTCTGACTTATATACGAAAGTGAATTACTATTAAGCGTGATGGTTTTATACAAATCCGTAGTACCTGGTGCTGCAGTTATGTTTACATCAGCGGTGGTTACATTGGCGGTGTCACTCGAAGTGTTATTTGCAGCGATCATTATCTGACCCCTGTTGTAATAACCTGCTGCCTTACTAAATATCCCTGTTGCATATCCAGCTGTAGTTGAGTGATTGAATAGTATGCTTGTTTGCTGGCTGGTATCATTTAGAGTTGCTGTATTTTCACTGAAATACATGGTTGGACTAGCCGATTTTATATGTAATTTAGCAGCAGGAGATGTTATTCCTACTCCTACATTCCCCGCCCCATTCACAATAAAGTGCGTCGCGGTGGATGAGCCGACTACGAATTCTGGGACACCTGAGCCTAGGGCGGTTGGGTTCACTGAGAGCAGTCCCCAGGGGGTACTTGAGCCTATTCCAACAAAACCAGAGCTTGTGATTCGCATTCTTTCTAATGAATTTGTTCCCAGAAGGAGATTACCATTTGTAGTTTGATTAGTAAGTTGTAGATTACCGTCGGTCGTGGTATTACTGGTTGAATCAAATTGAAGAACTGCATTACCAGCACCGTTATCAGTAAACCCAATAAAGCTTCCGCCGTGATTGCCTGTACTAGAATTGTAATGATCAATCTGTATACCTGCATAGGGATATGCCGCTGCAGCTGAGTGCCTTATATACAACTGTGCACTATTTCCATTTAAAATAGTTCCGGGTTCGTTTGTTTCAATATCGAGCTTATATGCGGGTGAAGTGCTCCCAATTCCAACATTTCCGCTAGAATTAATTACCGTGCCCAATGTTCCATTCGTATTGTAAATATCAAGAATGTTTGCAGTCTGGCCAGAGACAGGTCTAATTGCGAGAGTTGTGGAGGCAGTGTTGTTCCCTGTGATAGAAAACTTTGCGTATGGGGTGGTTGTACCGATACCGATGCCGCCTGATGAAAGCGTGGTGCTCTGACCATCAATTCCTGTACCGAAAATAAGATTGCCGATATTCAATGTACTAACAGAAGTGGCAGACGGAGTGTAGACGTTGTAACCGATGACGATGTTATTGGCACCTGTTGTAGTGTTGTAACCGCTGTAAGAGCCAAGGAAGGTGTTGTTGTTTGAGCCAGTTTGTACGCTATATCCTGAATACCCTCCTACATAAACCCCATTTTGGTTACTATAATTTCCTGTGCCTCTGGCAGCTGAAAATCCTATAGCTGTCGTGGAGGTAGCGGACTGATTGGAGTTGAGTGCATAATTACCAAGTGCGACATTATTACTACCAGTGGTATTAGACCACATACCGTTCACTCCTATGGCTGTGTTATCACTACCTGTCGTATTAGACCAAAATACACCCTTACCTTGGGCGGTATTGCCACTACCTGTAGTATTACTCAAAAGAGAAGCCCAGCCTATAGCTGAATTTGCATTACCTGTAGTGTTGTTTGCAAGCGACCATGCTCCTATTGCAACATTTGCAGAACCTGTAGTGTTTGATTCCATAGCCTGATAGCCTAAAATGGAGTTTTCATAGCCAGTTGTATTTACAAGCAGAGCGTCATATCCCACAACAGTATTCATCCAGCCAGTCATAGTCCGATTACCTGCTCCACCGAAGAAGTAGTTATATATAGTTGTAGAAGCTGTTATGACATTGGCATCGTTGTATTTATAAGATGATCCATCTGATATGTTTATGTCTCCTGTTGTAGTAAGCGTACTTAATAAGGCTGTTCCAGAAGTAATTGTCGCAGCCCCAGAGAATGATGAGTCGGTTATGGTACCGTCAGATATCGATATTTTGCCTGAAGTGATATCAGAGCGTAACTCTGATAGACCAGAGCCTGTGGACATGGTCTGTCCTACTGCAGCTATGGATTGGTAGGAGGGAGAGTCTGTGGGTTGAGTGGTACTCTGGTATGGAGTGTTCTGGGATACGATACTAGACTCCTGGATGGGTAGAGTCTGTCTGAATCTAGCCAATGCAGATGATATGGCTTGGTTTATGAGTGTCTGTACTTCGGTTTTAGTGTAAGTCTGGGTTTCTGGTGAGTAAGGTGGGAGTGTTGCTGTAGATGGAGTGGTGGGTTTGGTTACGGTGGTGGTAGCTTGTTTAGTTAGGAAGGTTGGTGAAGCTATCGTGGCTGCAGGGGTGGAGGAAAAGTCAAAAAATGAGACTATTCTCTCCCAGAGTGATGGGGAGGAAGTTACACTCTCTGCATATGTGAATTGAGACGAAGAAACAAGCAGTATTCCTATGATTACAACTACTCCGTAGCTTGTCTTTAGCCGGCTCATTAGCCATATAATACCATGGTGGAGTGGTTGTTAGGTGGAGTTTCGTTGGGGATAACTACTTCTTCTCCTCCCCTGTCCCAAAAGCATCATCTAGCATCTTCTTCTTTGGCGAACCCGGGAAGCCAGAACCAGCCGGAACCAGCCTGCCGATAATCACATTTTCCATAAGTCCCGAGAGATCATCGCTTGCACCACGAACAGCATTTGCGATAAGAACACGAGTAGTGTGCTGGAACGAAGCCGCCGACAAGAAACTCTTGCGAGACAGCGATGTTTCCGTAATACCCATCACCAACCTTTCCGCTTTCGCCGGAGCCTTTCCCTCATTCTTGGCTATAGTATTCTCTTCATCCAGCTGGATGTCGTCTACAATCATCCCTTCCGTGAGATTCGTATCTCCACCATCAGTAACCCTGCGGCGCGAGAACATCTGCTTCACGATGAGCTCAATGTGCTTTCGCGACACAGTTTCACCTTGAAGTTCATAGATCTTGCCGACTTCGATGATCACATATTCCTTGGCGCGCTCTTCCCCACCATATTCGAAAACTTCATCAATATCCGCAGAACCATCAGTGAGAAGCTCGCCCTTCTTGACCCGATCTCCGGACTTCACTAGGATCGTGCGGCGATGCGAGAATGTGTATTCGACTTCAGTTGCTTTCTTCGGAGTCTTTGCGACTTTGCCTGTATCCTCGATATCCGGAAGAACTTTGATAATCTTTTCTTTTCCAAGATCCTTGGTCTCGGAGATCACGCCGTTTACTGTCGCAACAACCGCAGGAATCTTCGGCGTACGCTTTTCGAAAACTTCCTCGACGCGAGGCAGACCCATAGTGATATCCCCACCAGCCGAAGCAGTACCACCGGCGTGGAATGTTCTCATAGTGAGCTGTGTTCCAGGTTCTCCGATAGCTTGTGCGGCGATCGTACCCACAGCTTCGCCTAGACCTACGAGCTCGTTGCGACCGAGATCGAGTCCGTAACACTGTGCACATACTCCACGAATAGTTTTACATGACAGAGGCGAACGAACTTTGACTTCATTTATTCCGCTTTCCTCGATCTTTTGCGCATCAGACTTTGAGAGGAGATGTCCTTTCTTAAAGGCAATCTTGCCATCAGCGGAACTAATATCGACGGCGATGATCCTGCCTCGAATATTCTTCGATAGAGGAATATTCATGCCTGAAGCCGTCTGGCGATATATCGTTATAGAGTCCTTCGTGCCGCAATCATCTTCAGAGACGACAACATCCTGCGCGACGACGAAGAGCTTGCGAGTGAGATATCCTGCCTTAGCGGTGTTGAGAGCCGTGTCAGTCAAACCCTTGCGAGATCCGTGAGTAGTGATGAAATATTCAATAGGCGTCAGACCTTCCTTGGCACAGGAGAGAATCGGAAATTCGATGGTCTCGCCGGAAACCGATGAGATAAGGCCTTTCATACCTGCCATTTGCGTGATCTGTGATAGCGAACCACGGGCACCGGAAGTAACCATATCGTAGACTGGACCCATCCTGTCGAGCGACGCTGGAATAGATTTCTCTACCTCGCCCTTGGCACCCTGCCAGACCTCGACATGATTCCTTATGCGCTCTTCTTCCGTGAGAAGCCCTTCATTGAATTGGCTGGAAACAGTTTCCGCGAGAACTTTGGCTTTCTTGATGATATCGAATTTCGATGCAGGGATCATGATGTCATCGATGCCCCATGTAGTACCTGAATGCGTAGCATAACCGAAACCGAAGGTCTTGATGCGATCGAGGATCGGCGCGATATTATCAGCACCATGTAGATTGATCATGTCATCGATGATAGCCGAAAGTTTCTTACGGCCGATTTCTTCGTTGATGAATGGATAATCTTCAGGCAGAACATCATTCATGAGAATGCGGCCAACTGTCGTCTCGAAAAGTTTGCCCCCAAAATGAGCATACTTCTTGCGGCTTGGTGCGAGGAGTTTTACTTTGGCACGCAAGTCGATGGACTTGAATGAATAGGCCTGAATGGCGGCCGTTGGTCCCTCGAAGATCTTGCCCTCACCCAAGGCACCCTGATTTATCTTTGTGACCCAGAAACAACCGAGAACTATATCAAGCATTTTTGCCGCGACGGTCGGATCGTTGTTACCAGGCTTAAGGACGTTCTTGTCAGAAGCCATGATTTCTCGGGCCTCCATCTGGGCTTCCTCGGAGAGAGGAACGTGGACGGCCATCTGGTCACCATCGAAGTCAGCGTTAAAAGCCGTACAGACGAGTGGGTGAACTTGGATGGCATTACCCTCGATCAAGATCGGCTTGAATGCCTGAATACCGAGGCGGTGGAGAGTCGGAGCGCGGTTCAAAAGCACATATTTACCATATATGACCTGCTCCAAAATCTCCCAAACTTCCTTGGATCCATCATCTATGAGGCGATTTGCACCGCGAATATTGTAAGCTAGTTCCCTCTTCAAAAGTCCTGAAATAACGAACGGCCGGAAAAGTTCCAGAGCCATATGTTTCGGCAATCCACATTGGTTGAGTTTGAGTTCTGGACCGACGACGATCACTGAACGGCCCGAATAGTCCACGCGCTTACCGAGAAGGTTTTGACGGAAGAGACCACGCTTTGATTTCAAGCTATCTGAAAGAGACTTCAATGCGCGCTTCTCGCGGGCGAGAGCGGCAGCACCAGCGGACGAGCTATGGCGGATGGAGTTGTCTATGAGAGCGTCAACGGCTTCCTGAAGAATACGCTTTTCATTGCGGAGAATGACTTCTGGGGCGTTGATCTCCTTGAGCTTGAGTAAACGATTGTTGCGGTTGATGACACGACGATAAAGGTCGTTAACATCGGATGTGGCATAACGGCCACCATCGAGAGCAACCATCGGGCGCAGACCCGGAGGAATAACTGGAATCCTTATGAGGAACATCCATTCTGGGCGGACTTTTGCCTTGATCATCTGCTTCACTAGCGACAATCTCTTTGCGAGTTTCTCGCGATCGGCAGAACCGCAATCTTCATAAGCTTTCTCAATCTCTATCTGAAGTTTCGGCAGATCGATCTTCTTCAAAATGTCGAATATTGCCTCGGCGCCGATAGTGGCTTCGAAGAAAGCGCCGTATTTGACTGCGTATTTGTGATATGTGACTTCGTCCATGACAAACCCGGGAACGAGCGATTCGATCTCGCGGCGGGCGGACAAAAGTAGTTCCTTTAGAGCCTCCTTGGTCTTATCATCCTGCGAGGTTTTGACCTTGTTCTTATATTCTGCGTCGAGTTCTTTTAGGAATTTGGCCTTTTCGTTTTCCTGGATTTTGACGACCATATAACCGGCAAAGTAAACGACTTTCTCGAGATCAGCAGTAGTCATGCCTAGAATGAGACCTATGCGCGACGGCACAGAACGGAGGAACCAGATATGCGAAACTGGCGTAGCAAGCTCGATGTGGCCCATGCGTTCGCGGCGAACTATCGAACGAGTTATCTCGACGCCACATTTTTCACAAACGAGACCCTTGTAGCGGATGCCGCGGTATTTGCCGCAGTAACATTCATAGTCACGGTCTGGACCGAAGATGCGCTCATCGAAGAGGCCGCTCTTTTCGGATCGTTGAGTGCGGGAGTTGATCGTTTCCGGCTTTGTGACTTCACCATATGACCATTCTAGGATCTTGTCCGGCGACGCCAGCGACAGCTTCACCTGATCGAAGTGAAACGGGTCCATCTGCTTTTTTGTGGTTATTGTTTGCATGGTCATATTATTATTCTTCATTAGTCGTGACTGGTCTGGTAACAAGTTCGACATTCAGCGCCAAGCCACGCAAAGTCTTTAGAAGCACATTGAATGAAGCCGGCAAGTTCGGGGGTCGCATCTTCTCGCCCTTCACTATCGCGTCGAATGTTGCCGAACGGCCGAGAATATCGTCTGACTTGACTGTGAGGATCTCGCGCAGAGTATGCGCCGCGCCGTGACCGAGCAAAGCCCAGACTTCCATTTCTCCGAAGCGCTGACCTCCGCCTTGTGCCTTACCGCCGAGTGGCTGTTGAGTGATGAGAGAATAAGGACCGATCGAACGCATATGGATCTTGTCTTCCACCATGTGGTGAAGCTTCAGAATATACATGTATCCGACTGCGATAGGCGCAGCGAAGTGTTCGCCTGTACGACCGTCGCGGAGTTTCATTTTTCCTGTAGCATCGAAGCCGGCCTTGACCAACTCTTCTTTGATCTCTGCATCTGTGGCACCGGCAAAAGGAGGAACGATAGCCTGATAGCCTAGAGTGCTAGCCGCCATACCGAGGTGAAGCTCGAGGATCTGGCCGAGGTTCATACGGGACGGCACACCGAGCGGAGTCAAGATGACATCTATAGGTCGGCCATCTTCCATGTACGGCATATCCTCTTCAGGAAGGATCTTCGAGATGACACCCTTGTTACCGTGGCGTCCGGCCATCTTGTCACCGACCGAAACATTCCTGACTTCAGCGACTTCTATATATATCTTCTTTATGATGCCGCTCTCGAGTTTGTCGCCATGTTCGCGCGAGAAAATCTTCACGGAAATGACACGGCCGCGCTTGCCGTTTTCCATCCTCTTCGAAGTATCCTTAACATCGCGAGCCTTCTCGCCGAAGATCGAACGAAGCAGGCGTTCCTCTGGAGTGAGCTGTGTTTCACCCTTGGGCGAAATCTTGCCGACGAGAATATCTCCCGGGCGGACCTCGGCTCCAATACGAACAATTCCCTCTTCAGTTAGATTCTTAAGTTTGGCTTCACCAACATTCGGTATATCGCAAGTCGTAACTTCCGGACCGAGCTTGGTTTCGCGGACATTAACGACGAATTCCTCGATGTGGATAGAACTCCACTTTGAATTCTTGACGACGCGCTCGGATAGGATGATAGCGTCCTCGTAGTTATTTCCTGACCATGACATGAATGCAACAAGAGCATTGTGACCGAGGGCAATCTGACCGCCATCTGATGTGGATGTATCAGCGAGAATGCTTCCCTTCTTCACCACATCGCCGACAGAAACTACAGGGCGCTGATGGAATGCTGTAAAGCCGTTCGTTCGCTGGAAAAGTATCATCTTGTATTCATGTTTCTTGCCGCTCTTCTTGCCGTGGAAAATGATTTTCTTGGCATCGACTGCGACAATCTCGCCATCTTCTGGAGCGACGATGACACGGCCAGTATCGAGAATTGCCTTGGCCTCCATCCCGGTGGCGACGAAAGGTGCCTCCGGCACGAGACAAGGAGTGGCTTGCTTATACATGTTCGATCCCATCAGCGCACGGTTAGCGTCATCATGGTTTACAAAAGGAATGAGGGATGTCGCGACAGAGAATGATTGATTCGTGGCTACATCTATATAGTCAACTTCGTTTTTCTTGGCGAGAGTCGGCTTGCCGTTTTGGCGGACTTCGATGTCCTCATCCAAAAGCGTGCCATCATCAGCACGAGGGGTTGCGGCATGGGCGATGCGGAAATTCTCTTCTTCAAGAGCATTCATGTATATGATCTCCTTGGTGATTTTGCCGTCTTTGACCTTGGCGTAGGGGGTTTCGATCATGACGAAATCATTCACTCGAGCATAAGCAGCCAAGCGAAG
>JAPLZI010000061.1:0-16851 GCA_026395095.1 Candidatus Tayloriibacteriota bacterium | reverse complement strand
CTAGACCAATGTTCGGACCTTCCGGTGTGTGGATAGGACAGAGGCGACCGTAGTGGGACGGGTGGACGTCACGCACTTCGAAACCGGCGCGTTCACGGGAAAGACCGCCAGGACCGAGGGCTGTGAGCTGACGGAGAGTTTCGATCTCACCGAGAGTATTCGTCTGTTCCATGAATTGTGAAAGTTGGTTCGTAGTGAAAAATTCCTTTATGCGAGCCTGAAGAGGGCGCGGATATATAAAAGAAACTGGCAAAGTGATATCCGGCTCAATGGTCGACATCTTGTCCTGAATATTTCGCTTCATTTGCGATAGGCCTAGACGAACACGAGTCTCGAGAAGTTCTCCAACATATCGGACACGGCGGCTTCCGAGGTGATCGATATCGTCAGCCTTCATATCAGGCGTCGTGTTCAATGTGATGATGTAGCCAACCGTCGTCGTGATATCATCGACATTCAGAGTGTGGCGCTCTAGAGATTTCTCATCCATCGGCTTGCCGAAACGCTTGTTGAAACGGAAACGGCCAACTTTAGAAATATCATAGCGATCACTATTCAAAATAGCCTGAATAAAGGAACGGGCATTGTCAGCAGTGGCTAGATCGCCATCGCGAAGTCTCTTATAGATCTCAATATATGCATCCTGAACCGTTTTGGCGTGATCCTTGACCAGGGTCTGTCCTATTATCCTTACTGCTTCTGGGTTGTCCTTGAACAAATCGAGGATCTTCGCGTCAGTGTCAGCACCAAGAATGCGCAAGAGTGAAGTCACTGGAAATTTTCTCTTTCTGTCGATGCGGCAATACACGGTCTGGTCAGCGTCTGTCTCTATTTCCATCCAAACACCGCGAGCAGGAATAACCTTGGCGCCGAAAAAGTTCTTGCCTTTGAGCTCGGTTGCCGTGAAGAATATACCGAAGGATCGCGCGAGCTGCGGCACGATGACGCGCTCGACGCCGTTTATGATGAAAGTGCCATGATCGGTCATGAGCGGAAGATCAGCCAGGAACATCTCTTGTTCCTTAACAATATTCAAAGTCTTGTTCTTCAGGGTAACCGTGATCTTCACCTGGCCTTCAAAGTTCTGCTTATTATCCTTGGCGAAATGTTCGTCATATTTCGGACGGACGATCTCGAGCTTACCGAATGAAAGCTCAAACTTTTTTTCGGCATAGTCCTTGATCGGAGAAAATTCCTTGAGGAGATTTGGCAGACCCCTTTCGATGAGATCGGTGAATGAGACCATCTGTGACTCGACGAGATGCGGCATCTCCGTCAAAGGCGCCTGGTACTGGGAAAAATATTTCTTCGGTCGAGTTGGTGTAGGCATGTTTTTTTATTATTTATTAAAACGCGGATGAACACTACGAAATGCAAAAATCGCTCTCTTTGACGAGAACGAGCACGGAATTTAGTTACCGTAGTTTATTAAACAAGAGGTTTATTGAGGGTAGGACCAAATCTAAGCCGTTTGTAATCCTCCGCTAAGGCAGAACACAATCTGCGAAGTTGGGAGTACCCTAGCATACGGGCATTTTTAAGTCAAATTGACATATGGGGATAACAATCATCAAATAAGTTTCATAACTGCTTATAGATTTTATCTACTTTTTCCTCTAGTGACTTGAGGCCATCTATAACAGCTTTAAGATTATCCTGAAAACCATCCCGTATAACTGAGATATGTCTAAGGCTTTCCTCTCGAAGATCAATCATATTATTGTTCAGATTATCAAGTCTCTTATCAATACCCAATAGTCGAGCATCGACTGTGTTAAATCTTACATCAATGGTGTCAAATCTTTTATCTACAGCACCGAATCTCGTATCTATTGCACTGAATCTAATATCTATCTCATCGAATCGCTTATTCATTTCCGTGCGAAATGCATACATATCATCTTTAAATACATACACCTCCTTCCGAAAATCTCCAAATTCAAAGCGAAAGTTACGCATCTCGCCTCTAAATTCGTAAAAATCATTTCTAGTCACATATTCAGGCTGTAAAAAAGGGCTCTTTGTCATAGTAGACATTAGCTGTAAAGTTAATTGCTAATAATTCGAGCGGAACTTTAGAGTTTCGGAGCTATCGCATACAAATCTCCGATAAATAGGTTTAAGTTGCAACAATTTTAACAAATAAAAACGACTCCGCAATCTTACATCGCGCGAAATTTTATGTCGTAACTATTTTTTACGATTTTCCAGACAAATTATTTTTTGCCTATGTTTTTTCCTTTCAATTTCCACTCATCGATATTTTTATGATGGCCAGTTAGGAGAATCTTTGGCACACGGTATTTTATACCTTTATATTCAAAAGCTTCAGGACGAGTATAGACATCATGACTGGCGATACGAGATTCTTCGACGGATAGGTCATCACCTAGAACACCTGGAAGACGGCGTGTGATCGCGTCTATCAAGACCATCGCCGGCAATTCCCCACCCGTTAAAGTATATTCACCAATCGATATATCTACCATTGGAAATGCTTTCTTTATTCGTGCATCAATCCCCTCATAACGCCCACAAACCAGGACGATGTCAATGAATTTTTTTAGCCGATCAGCGATCCCAGTTGAAAAAGCCACACCGCCAGGATTAAAAAATACTATCTGAACCTTCTTTCGACTAATAGCAACCCTCATTTTCCTGCCAACTGCCTTCTCAATTGCTTTTATGACCGGCAGTGCTTCTATGACCATTCCAGGCCCACCGCCGTACGGTCTGTCATCGACACGGCGGTCGGCATATGTCAGAACCTTCTCGTCATTATTACCCTTCCCTTTTTTCGGCACAACAAAATCACGCGGATTATAAAATTTGACCATAATCTGTCCATTTTCCCGGGCACGCTTAACTATCGACGCGTTGAGATACGAATCTAGGCTTT
Organism: Candidatus Tayloriibacteriota bacterium; assembly: GCA_026395095.1. Classification (GTDB taxonomy): domain Bacteria; phylum Patescibacteriota; class Minisyncoccia; order Phycocordibacterales; family PALSA-1337; genus C7867-002. Next base: position 13,952 of record JAPLZI010000061.1, on the reverse strand, counting down.
CCGGAAACAGAGTCACCACATGAAATGTAACCATACCAAAACCTTATCACAACTTCGGGATTTCTTCGACTTTATTTTTGAGAGTTGAGTCGAGCGACCAAATGTCGGGACCATTCAAAAATATTGAAAAAGTTGCGAGGCAAAGTCCCCAATCGCGGATACCAATAGCTGACAGGCCAAAACCTGATGCAATAGAGATCAAATGAAGGCCCAGAAGCAGACTCACTATTCGAACCTGAATACCGGCAATAAGTAATAGTCCAGCAACTATTTCAAACCAGCCATTTATCGTGACAACGATAGCCGCGCTGCCGAATATACCCCCCGCCCAAGCTGGAACTATCTTGATCCACATGTCTGGATGAGCTAGTTGGTTATAACCAAACCAAAGAAAAACTAAACTTAGTGCAACACGAACCAACACAGGCGCATATGATTTTAGTCTATTCATTTTTGTAGGATCTTAGTTATTAATTTGCCAGAGTTCCAATGTAAAAACCTGTCAGCTCATTTGCTGGGCGCTTTTGTCCTCCATGTTGATCATTATAAGCTGTAGAACTATCCTTGCCGCACATGCTAAGAATCGCTTCCTGTCCTCCAGGATGCTGATCAATCCATGAGGTTAGATCATAAACCTTGCCGTTTATCGCCGACCAACAGCTCGAGGCATTAGAATGTCCGGAAATTTGAGTCAATGTGTATGATGTTCCGACGATATTATTGGCAGGAATTGAAGCGGCCGATGAAGCTGTGAGCGGAACAACGGGCAGAGAGGTAGGTTCGGATTGAGATTTTCTGGTGGCAAAAAATACCACGATCAAAATAATGACTATGACGCCGAGTGCTATACCGATCTTTTTATTCATTGATTAGCCAAGCTTGAGATCCGCCATTGCCTCATCTACTGTCTTTGAGGCCGACTGAACTGGCGAAAGCGCCGGAGATGATGAAATCTCGGCCGCAGCCATACGCTCGGCAGATTTGAGTCCACCGACAGGCTCGTTGATCTTCAGATTGACACGAGAATTATTCTTCATACCTACGACGCGAAGGAGAGTGCGGATAGACTTGGCAGTATTGCCTTGTCTGCCGATGATTTTCCCCATGTCAGCGGCGCTAATATCTAAAGTGAGGAGCACGCCCATCTCATCTACCGAACGAGTGATCTTCACGGAGCTAGGATCGTCCACAAGTGCCTTGATAACATACTCTAGGAATTGCTGATCTAATGGCATTTTCTTAACATTAAATTATAAGTCGCGTACAGGCAACGAAACTGTACTGCCTGAATTGTAGCAAAGTGGGTAAAGGCGTCAAATGGCCTTTAGGCGACTTTAGCAACAGGAGTTTTTACCTCCTCTTTTTTTGCTTCCTTTGTCTCTTTCTTTTCCTCTCCCTTCACCTCCCCAGCTTTTTCTTCCGCCTTCTTCTCCTCCTTCGCGACCTCCTTCTTTATCGGACTCTTTCTAGAGAGCGCATTCAGCTTCTTGCCTTCGATGACCTTTTTTGAAATAAGAAAATTGTGGACTGTGACAGAGAGCTTGGCGCCATGAGACATCCAGTGCTTTATCTGTTCCACATCGAACTGATCAGTGGTGTTCTTAATGCGCGTATCATACCAGCCCAAGTTCTTGAGATACTTGCCGCTCTTAGGTCCATTCTTGGAATCGGTCAAAACAAGCCTGAATGTTGGCTCGTGCTTCCTACCGGTACGCTGTAACCTGATCATTAGCATGGCTCCGAATGTATCAGATTGCGTGAATAAACGCAACTCTGCTATACTCCCGCCATGAAAGTTCTAGTCGTCGACGACGATGCGAGCCTAGCTGAAACCATAAAAGGTAGTTTGTCTGCTTATTCACATACCGTCGATTTGTCGCCTGACGGGGCGGATGGTTCATTCCTGGCCAGAAGCTATGATTATGACGCTGTGATCCTAGATTATTCCATGCCAAAGAAAGACGGCCTGTCCGTATGCCGAGAGATCCGAGCTGCAGGCAAAACCATGCCGATCCTGTTCCTTTCTAACACAGACGACGTCGAAACGAAGATATCCGCCTTCAAGGTTGGCGCGGACGACTATGTGACTAAGCCCTTTTCTCTGGAAGAGCTTCGAGTTCGCCTAGATGCCGTCCTGCGCCGCACTCCTAACATAAAAAACTCTGTTCTTAAGATCGCCGACCTTACGCTCGATCAAAGCATGAATGCAGTATCCCGCGGCAAGAAAGCTGTCCACCTGACGCGCAAGGAATTCCATATGCTTGAATATTTCATGAAGAATGTCGGCAAGGTGCTGTCACGCGCGCAGATCATGGAACATGTCTGGACAGCTGACGGTAATCCTTTTTCAAATACCGTAGAGGCCCACATCCGTAACCTACGCATGAAAATCAATGTGGACGATTCGCCGAACCTGATTGCCAATGTCCCGGGACGCGGGTATATGATAGATACTCCGGAAAATCTGGCTCTTTTGTAGGGTTTTCTAAAATCTTCATTATTTCTTGAACAAAAATTCACGAAAATTTGAACTTTTCTTCATTAAAATTTGAACAAAAATTCACTAAAACTTTAATCTTTTTTGAACGAATCTTGAACACCTCTTTTGTATGCTTATGCCGTTATGTGTCGACATAGCTTTACAAGTTAACGGAAATGATGACGCAAGTCTTCCCAAAAAATTAAGCCAGGCTTTGTTAGCGCGGCAGTGCGCAAGGGCTGGGTCAACATAAACAACAGGAACAACAAAAATCCGCAGAAAAAAGATGCCGGTATATCGACTACCGGTGTTTTTTATGTTATTGACTCGCATAATTCGTAGGAGTAGTGTTTTTATAGATTTAGCCAGAAACGATAGAAACATCAACCCTGAAACCGCTAGTCCTATGAAAACTAAAACCGCTCTTCTGTCTGTGTTTAACAAAGCAGGCATCGCCGAGTTCGCACGCGAACTCATTGCACTTGGAGTCAACATTTTCGCCACCGGCGATACCGTCACACATCTCCGCGATGCTGTTGTGCAGGTCGATGATGCTGCCGACTTTATTTTCGGCGGACCCATTCCTGACCGTAGTGTTGTCAGCATGTCACAGGAATTGCACGCTGCCCTTTTGGCACGACACACTCCCAATGATGAGGCCGAACTGTCTGAGCTAGGCATTCCTCACATCGATTTGGTGTGCGTTGATCTTTGTCCATTTGAAAATGAGATCCCAACACCGGGATTCACTCATGAATCAGCCATCGAGAAAAACAACATCGATGCAATAGCGATGATTCTTTCTGCCACCAAAGGCCAGCGGCTCGTTATTTGTGATCCGGCCGATCGTGCGAAGGTTCTCAAATGGCTCAATGATGGTGAGCCTGACAACGGGTTCATCGGGGAATTGCGTGCCAAGGCCGAATTTATGATCGCCAGATATTACGGCGCAGCAGCCATGTATCATGGTGGTGATAGATACGATTTCATGGCTGGAACAAAAGTCGCCGAAGGTAAAGGTGAGAACGGCCCGCAAGGCCCATCCATATTCTACGATCATGGCACGGATGATCCTCTCGCTCACGCAAGCTTCGAGCAGGTTCAAGGTATTCCGATGGGTCATGTCAATCGTACCGACCTCGAACGCCTGCTTCAGACGATTACACATGCCGCCGCGGCATTCGATGTCAACTTCGGTTCAGTTCCTCATCTCGCCATTGGTGTCAAGCACGGCAACGCCTGCGGTGGAGCGTATGGCACAAATGAAGTCGATGTCTTGCAGAAGATGCTCGAGGGCGACCTCCAGGCCATCTTCGGTGGGTATATCATGACCAACTTCGTTATCACTCAAGAATGCGCCGAGGTCCTATTGCGGCATAAAATGCCGGCAGAATCAAAACGGCGCAAACTCGACGGTATTGTCGCCCCAGGATTTACTCCGCTCGCGGTCGAAAGACTCAAGAGTCAATCCGGCACATGCAGATTGATCGGCAATCCTGCCCTGGGCAATCTCGGCCTCAATAGCCTTGATGCGAAATCCTTGCGCACACAAGTTCGTGGAGGTCACCTGAAGCAAGGAAACTATAGGTTCGTGCTAGATCTCCGAGAGACGAACCCTGACCTCAAGATTTATGGGAATATCAGCAGAGATCAGCGCGCAGATCTCTGCCTTGCGTGGTCAGTTTGTGCAACATCGAACAGCAACACGATCACTGGTGCAAAGAACAGGATGCTCATCGGCAATGGTGTCGGCCAAATGAGCCGTGTCAGGGCCGCCAGACTCATGCTCTATAATGCCACGGATTCCGGACATGATCCTCACGAATCTTCGGCTAGCGGCGATAGTTACTTCCCGTTCATCGATGGGCCGGAAACTCTCATCAACAGCGGAGTTACCACAATCTTCGCAACGAGTGGATCGATCAACGACCAGCTAATAATTAACTTGTGCAAGGAAAGGGGCGTGACACTTCTCATGATGCCCGACAGTCTCGCCCGCGGTTTCTTCGGTCACGGGACCTAAGATTGTTTCTCTCTTATTTTGTGCGCTATTTGATTTGTGTGCCACCCGCCTGTGGGGTGGCATTTTTATTTCTTAGGCGCGCTAGTCTTTTGCACATCCCTCGCCGCCTTACGATAGTTACAGTAATCGCAATTTTCGGCAGGTTTCGGCGGCTTTTCAGCCATCAAACACTTCTTTATGTCCTCCAATGCGCCCGGAACCCACGAATCATCCCCTTCATACGGAATGAGGTCTATATCAAACTCTAACTTAGCGTCAAAAGCTTTTCTATCAGTTTTTCCATTGCAATAAACAAAAAATCCGGTATCCGAAACCTTAAAACCATTCATGCGAAAGAGCCATTGGTAAACCTCCATCTGGCGTTTGTAACCAATCTGCCATTCCTTGTCGAGATTGACCTTTTCGTCTTTGCTCGTAGCTTTGTAATCGACGATAATAAGTTCCCCAGCCTTATTAATCCACAAATCATCCACACCACCAGTGACAAGAAGCCCCGTGGGTTTATGAACATAGGTGATTCCCCTTTTCATTGCATCACGCCATTCGTCCATTTTTTCGCTGGCAAAAGGAACCACTCCCTTGAGACCGTATGCGTCCATAAGCGGATGCGCGGATTTTACTGCACGGTGAATATCGAATTCTTTTTTTAGCAATGTATCAACCGCCGAATTTAATGCAAAAGGAAACCCTGGCGGTCGAGCCACACCTAGCCGGCGATCCAGATAAAAACACAATTGACAGTTCAGAAACAGATCTATCTTTGAGCGGCTGACCCTGAACGACTCCGTGCTTTTCGGGTCAAATAAGCCTTTAGTTCGGCGTGAATTGTAGTATTCGGACATGCGGGAATTATAACACGAGGCAAATGTGAGTTATTTGGCTTTTTCTGTTACTTTTGTCATCGTCACAGGTGTGATTGGCTTGTCATTAGCATCTACAGTGGTCGCGGCAATAGCATCTACTACATTCATTCCTGAAATAACCTTGCCGAAAATAGTGTAATTATTCGGAAGAGGTGTGTCTTTATGCATTATGAAGAATTGACTTCCATTCGTGTCCGGACCTGAATTTGCCATAGCGACAACACCACGGACATAGCCGGCTTTGTATGACGCCGTCGTAGGATCGAGCTCATCAGCAAACTTGTATCCAGGGCCGCCTGTTCCCGTTCCTGTCGGATCGCCGCCTTGGATCATGAAATCTTTGATCACGCGATGGAAAATCAGACCGTTATAAAAACCTTTGTCTGTGAGAGTTACAAAGTTCTTAACCGTGTTCGGAGCATCCGCGTCATATGTTTCAAAAACGATCTTGCCTTTATTGGTCTCCAATGTGACTGTGTGCATATTATTTTTTAGTGGTTTATTAGTAGAAGCTGTCGGACTTGGAGTCGGTGATTGTGTCTGTACTTCTGGTGTAGTTGTTCCTGTTGTTGGTGTCGTAACTGGAACGTTCACATTTGTTGGAACCAGATTTAGATTGCGGTGATCAAGGAAATACCAAAGAACCCCTATAACTACCAATACTATTATGCCTGTTACCCATTGCGAAGTTGTGCTCATACTCTGTGATTGGTTAAATGATAATTTATAAGTTTAGAGATTATACAGTTCTTTGGCCCTGACGACCACTAGCTCCTTAACTTCACCAAAAGACTTACCGTTAACAACCGCCGCGGCAGCTGCTTTATGTCCACCGCCACCTACACATTCCATTAATTTTGAAACATCATAGATCTCCGGATGCACTGTTCGAGAACTTAATCTAATACACGAAGTATTAGTTTGTACAATGGCAATCACGACTCCCCACTCTGGAACAGTCCTCATAAATGAGGCCACTTCACTTGCCCTAATATCATTTTCGGGAATATTTTTGTCTTTCAATGATTCCCAAGGCACACAGGAGATTGCAAGTTTGTCATTAAAGAAAGTCTCAATAGATGAAAGTGCAATTCCATCATATGTCATGAATTTTGGTGTATTTGAATTTTCTATATCTGCAATCAAGCCATGATAATCAGGAACAATTTCAGTTAGATGAGCGGCAATTGAGAGAGTTTTATGAGTGGTTTGTTGATATTTGAATGAACCTGTATCAGTATATATACCAATAAAAAGATTCGTAGCTATTTCTTTTGTAAGATTTATTTTCCACAGTTCAAAAAGTTCATATAATATTTGGCAGAGCGACGAACAAGAAGGCTCAACAAGATTGATATCACCATAACCTTTATTTGTGGGATGGTGATCAATGACTATAGTTATGATCTTTAATGGAAACTTAGGAGTATCATAACGCGAAACTTGTGACTCATTAGCACTATCCAACGAAACAAACAGGTCATAATCACCTAGACTTATCTCATCAAATCTCTTAGGTACTATCTCATTCAAGCCTGGAAAGTTTTTATATCCTCTTGGAATCTCCGAATCCCCCCTTATAACCGTCGCCTTCTTGCCCATCTGCTCCAGTGCGAACTTCATGGCCAAAGCCGATCCCACGGAATCAGGATCCGGCGAAGGGTGGCAATGCAGAAGAATAGACTTCGCCTTTTTGATTTCAGCGAGAATTTCTGGAGCTTTTTCCTTTATGATCGGGGATATTTCCGAGGGTTCATTCATGCGAACATCCTAGCACGACCTACCTGAATCTGACAATAACTTCCACTGACTTGGCATTTGCTGCTAAGCCGGAGGGATTGTCATTCTTTAGAACCAAGACACCGAGAGTAGCAGTCACTGGTGTAACATAGTTCAATGTGCCCATGAATGGCACGAATTCATTTGTCATCCAATTGCTCTGGGCTCTCACATATCCTTCAGCGATAATTTTACCCTTAGAATCAGTTAGAAGGATCGGTGCCGTTCCCTCGAAATACCATGTGCCTCGTGCTACACCAGTCACAGTCAATGGTGAACTCACTGAAGAATTGGTTGGAGGATTGCTAACTTTGATTTGATCTACAGTTGTTGACGAATAATAAACTGGAACATCCATTTTGATTACATGGATCGGATAATAACGATCTACCACTTGAGCCGGTGTGACAGTTTTTACTGCAGTAGAAGGAGTTATAGCAGGCTTAGCAACCTTTTTCGAAACAACAACAGGCGCGCCCTGATTATTGTATGACGGTTGTGCGTTCGTTAGAACAGCGACGAGAACTACGACAATGATAATAAAAACGAGGTACACATAATATCTAGATTTCATAGAGCTTTTTTAAGCTTAGTTAATAGTGCACATATTATAGCAACATATTTGTAAAAATGTGTTATAGTTTTCCACATGCAAAGAACATACATAAAAGACCTAAAAAATCGCATAGGACAGGAGGTTGTTATTAAAGGCTGGGTTGACGTCAGGCGCGACCACGGCAAGATCATATTCATTGATTTTCGCGACTCGACAGGGCGAATCCAGTCAGTAGCTCTGCCGAATAATAAGGATGCTCACGAAACAGCCTCAAAGCTCCGTTCCGAATGGGTCATTGCCGCAACAGGCATCATAAACAAAAGACCTGAGAAAATGGTCTCCAAAGATGAGGAAAACGGCAGTATCGAACTTGAGCTCAAAAAAATCGAGATCCTGAATGAAGCCAACACTCCACCCTTCGATGTTAGAAGCGATGGCCGCGACATAAACGAGGACCTCCGTCTCAAATATCGCTACCTTGATCTGCGCCGACCGCGCATGCAGAAGAATATTCGCCAGCGCGACAAGATCATCTCATTCTTCCGCGACTATATGCACAAGAATGGTTTCGTGGAGATAGAGACTCCCATCCTCATGAAAGGCACTCCGGAAGGCTCGCGCGAATACATCGTCCCTTCTCGCCTCGAAAACGGAAAATTCTATGTGCTTCCGCAGTCTCCCCAGCAGTTCAAACAGCTTTCCATGGTTGCCGGCTTCGAAAAATACTTCCAGATCGCCCGCTGTTTCCGCGATGAGGACACTCGCGGCGATCGTCAGCCAGAATTCACCCAGCTTGACCTTGAGATGTCTTTCATAACCCAAGAGGATATCATCAGTTATATAGAGGGAATGTTCATAGATCTAATAAAGACGCTGTATCCGAATAAAAAGATAACGAAGACCCCATTTCCGCGCATCACTTATGCCGAATCAATGGAAAAATATGGCAACGACAAGCCGGATATGCGTGTGAACAAGAACGATCCTAACGAACTGGCACTATGTTGGGTTGTTGACTTCCCCATGTTTGAAAAAGACGATGAGGGTGGTGTGCAAGCCGTGCATCATCCATTCACAGCACCGAAGGCCGGTGATGAACATCTACTCGACACTGATCCACTCAAGGCACTCGCAAACGCATATGATATCGTCTTGAATGGTTATGAAGTCGGTGGAGGTTCCATCCGTATACACAACCGCAAGATGCAAAACAAGGTCTTTGAGATCTTGGGCCTCGATAATAAAACAATAATGGGCCGCTTCGGACACATGCTCGAAGCCTTCGAATACGGTGCCCCACCGCACGGAGGTTGCGCCCCTGGCATAGACCGCATCGTCATGTTGCTCGAAAATGAAGCGAATATCCGCGAAGTTATTCCTTTTGCAAAAACCGGCGAAGGTAAGGACCTCATGATGGGTGCACCAAGCGAAGTTGCGGAAAAACAGTTGAAAGAGCTAGGAATTGAACTTAGAAAAAGGAAATAATATGTCAGAGGTCTTATTTTTCTTCTATTTTCCAAATAAAAACCTCGCCGAACAATTTTTCCGAACTCTTAAGAAAGAGGGATTCACTTTAGAAAGCATGGGTGCATTTGATTACGATGCGTCAAATCATTATGCTTTAAGAGTCAAGAAAAATATTAGTAGCGATGAGTTGATAAAAATGGATAAAAAACTTACCGAGGCCGCAGAACAATTCGAAGGAATCTATGATGGTTACGAAAGATAACTTACCTTTTCTGCAGAAAATTCATGGTATATAAAACAGAAAACCGCGACTAGGCGGTTTTCCTAACTAAGGACACGGCAGGCTTGCTTTAGCTGTCGCCGTATCCTGCCTAGTTGCCTAGGTCTTAAAAGCCCCTTAAAGGGAACAATCGCATTATACCTTGGGCTTCAATTCAAGACAAAACCATAAAAGCAATCCCACCAGAGAAGTTCTTTTTTTATGTTTCTTCTAGATGCGAAACTGGCCAAATTTCCCCCAAAATAATGGCTTAAAATCGTTCACAAAAAATCTACTTTCGCATGTAGCAAAAGTGATAAGAATGACACCCGTCGCATCACCAACAGAAAAACGAACTATTTAACTTTTTTGACAGAAACTTTTTACTGTTTTTATGCTAATATTCAGGCATGAAAACCGTACTAATAACTGGCATCGGGCGTGGTATCGGCAAAGCTCTGGCTCAAAAGTTCCTGGCCGAAGGATATTCAGTCATCGGAACGACGCACGGCAGTGATACATCGAAAATAACCGGGATATTCAAATCACCAAACTTAAAAAACTTCGCGCTGGATCTCACTTCCCCGAGTTCGATCAAAGATTGCGCCGATAAGATAAACCAGCTAGGAATCACTATCGACATTCTCATAAACAACGCCGGCGCATTATTCGACAACGATGATACGAAGGTTATCATTGAAAAACTTCGCCAGACACTCGAAGTAAATCTCATCGGTCCGATCGATTTCACCGAACATATGATAGGTCTGATCAGAGACAATGGCCATATAGTGAATATTTCTTCATCTGCGGGCTCTCTTTACGGCGCATCCGACCTTAGAACTACGCACTACCCGTATCATTACCCTTCCTACAAGATTTCCAAAGTCGCCTTGAATATGTACACCAGAACGCTTTCAAACAGATTCATTCATGATGGGATCAAAATCACTGTATCTTCAGTCCATCCGGGTTGGGTAAAAACAGATATGGGCGGACCCGAAGCGTCCGTCACGCCCGAGGAAGCCGCTGAGAATATTTACAAACTTGCTATAGAAAGACCCGAAACCGGCCAATTCTGGTTCAAGGGTGAAAAATACCCGTGGTAACGGCAAGTTTTTACGCACATTATCACTGCTTAATTATTGCCACTGCTTAACTATAGTCGGCACGATGATATCACCTTCAGGTGTTATTTCGACAGTTTCATATTTTCCCTTGAATGATTTCAGGCCTTTTATATACCTAACAATCTGGGTTGGATCCACAGTGCCGGTTTGTTCTATCGCATCCATAAGTAGTTCCATATCTGTATAACCAACATGAGTAAACGCCGCTGGAGGTGCATTGAACCTAGCGCGATAATCACTGGCGAATAAAGGATTTTCATCATATGTCTGATAATAAGTCCCTTTGAGATAGCTCCCAGCTAGATTTTGAGCATCCGGAGTAAGGATGATGCCAACAGATGATACAATATTTCCCTTGAAACCAAGCTCACGCGCTTGTTTGATGATTATTCCAGATGGCGGACCTGCAACTATAGTCACCAATGAATCTATCTTTTGGCTAATAAGCTTGGTAAGTAAAATACGGAAATCAGCAGATTTATTGTCTATAGGTTCGAGAACTGCTTTGTTTCCAACTGCGGAAAGATTTCCGGAAAGCAACTCCGATGCAGCCACTCCCCAGTCGTCATTTTGATACAAAACTCCCGTCTTCTTACCAGCGAGTTCGATGACTTTATTCGCTAGGACTTCTGCATCCTTATTGGAAGTATTGCTATGACGCAGGACAAACCTCGTATCTCTAGTTAATAGAGGATGTGCCGCATCAGCCCACAGGAGCACTGATCTTTGCTCCGCAATAGGTCGGAGGGTCATAGATACTGCAGACATCGTAGTAAAAATGATTGGTACTTTTTCTACGTCAGCCAGTTTTAAAAAGGCAGTCACGGCGTCTTTTGCATTAGACTTTGAATCTTCAAGATAAAAGGAGGTGATCTTTCCTTCCTTATTTAATTCCTCTATTTTCCACGTATAACCGAGTTTCAGAGCTTCACCCAGTCCAGCCACAGGCCCTGTAAGAGGCAATACTGCACCAATCTTGATAGGTTGTGTGCTCAAATCCTTTACCGTATTCCTTCTGGCTAGACCGAACAAAACGGCAAAGATGACCAGAAGTGTGAGCGCGAGCCAAGTAGTTTGCTTCATGAAGCTATTTAAGCAATAAAAACGCGGGGTTGCAAGAGAATAAAGCAAGCATTCTTTCCTACTTTCTTATGAGTGAGCGAAAATCCTCTGCACTGACCAACCATAATTGGAAATTCTAGAAACCATATCATAAGCTAACCAAGCCAAGGCCGCGATAGCCAAAACTATTATCGACTGCACATCGAAAGAGGTTTGCAAGTACGCACCAAAAATATAAGGGAAATAAGCCATCACATTTGGCAAATGAGACATGTTATCTATAATGCTTACAACTGAAACTAGGAAAAGTACGCTCACTAAACTAGCCAAAAAAACAATCCCTTTGATTATGCTGGGAGTCAAAAGGTAATGCATAGTGTGGATAAATCTCACACGACGCATAACATCTCTAGTCAGTTGTTGTTCCTGTTGGTTCATTTTTTTATTTATTTGATTTAACCGTTAGCTTGGTCCTTGACATACACAAGCTCCAGATTCATTTTTTGCAATTCTTTCTTGGCGCGATGAATGCGACTTCTAACGACTGCATTCGAAACGCCTTGCTGCTTCGCCACAACACTCTGTGGCAGACCGTCGATGAAATGCAACTCGACGACTCTACGCAATAGAACAGGCAGTTTGGAAATCAAGCTAAGAAGATAATCTTTCGTATACTTTCTCTCTAGATCATCTATGCTCGCCTGATCCGGAATAACCTCAACCAGTTCGGGAACAAACTCCAATGAAACAAGCTCTCTCTTATGCTTATTCTTGTAGGATGTATAACACTGATTGATTAGAATCGTATATGCCCACGAAGAAAATGAGGCTCCTTCTCGTGTCTCAAATTTTCCCGAAGCCGTGTATATCCTCACGAAAGTATCCTGAACAGCGTCGTAGGCATCGTCCTCATTGCGTAAGATTGAAACAGCTTTACGCACAAAAGACCTTTGATATCGATTGACAATTTCCTCGAAAACCGCCGGCTCTTCACGAGAAAGGCTGAGTAATTCGGCGTCAGATAATGCTTTTATATCTCTTTTCACCATATTCCCCTATTATAACCCAAGCCAAAGCGAAAATGTTACAATCAACGCATGAACACCCTCTTGCGAATAATTGGCCTCATCATCATTATCGGCATTGTCGGAGGCGTGCTTTTCTATGTTATGGAACCGAGAAGTGCTGCCAAATCGGCGATCACTCCTATACAAACTGACAGAATATCCACCGAAAATGCTGATGTCCAAAAATGTGGTGCTCCACTCTCCGTAACAATCGAAAAAATCGACGAGCAAGCATCTTCTTCGCCTTCTGTATCTGTTGAATATCCGCAATTTCCTACTTTGCCGGAAAAATTCAACCAAGAAATAAAATCAGCAGTCACAAGCCGGCTTCAGGAGTTCAGATCGATTGCTAAAGAAAATACTGACGCTCGCAAGGCGACTGCAGCGAAAAATGAAACCCCTAATGCAAGCGATTTCTCATTTCTTGCACGTTGGGAACCAGTTCAAGTAAATAATGCCTATGTAAGTTTGATCATTCGTTTCGATTCATATGTCGGAGGCGCAAATGAAAACCAGGAATTGCAGACATTTAATTTTGACATCGTTAACAAACAAATTCTGGCTCTCGATGGCTTGTTCGCTTCAAGTACAGATTATTTGAGCGTCATAAGCACAGAAGCTAGAAAACAGCTTTTGGAGAAATCTAAAACGATAAGCGGAGATAATACCCCTACTGAAACGCTCATCGACGGCACCGTTCCAAAGACCGAAAATTTCAAGAATTTTACGTTTACAGAAAATTCCATTCAGATATATTTTCCGAAATATTCGGTTGCAGCCGGTGCGTTTGGCGAGCAACAAATAGTTATTCCGTTTTCTTCGATAGAACCCGGCCTCAGTAAGCTTTGTCAGGCTACCAATTGATCGATATCGAAAGCGCCCATGGAAGAGGAATGGCCAGCAACATCAGAAGTGCTCCGGCAAGCGCCATATTTTTAGTAAAGTTTATTCGGTCACCCATGCGAGCCATTGGCTCAGTTTCCTTCCAAAAGGCGTGCATCTTAAAAGACACACCTATGAGGAATATGACAAGCAAAACAATTCCTATCTTCACATAAAGCCCGAGTAAAATAGACAATCCACCTAGGAGCAAGAGAACACCCGTACCAATCACAGCAAATTTCGCGGATTTTACGCCTTTTGAGGCCGTATAACCAACGAGGCTATCCGACTTAAAGAGATGATCATAAGCCGCCACAAGCCAATACAACGCGAACACAATGCGCCCGATAAGAAAAGCTGTTGTCATGTTTTTATTAATTTAGTT
>JAPLZI010000025.1 GCA_026395095.1 Candidatus Tayloriibacteriota bacterium | reverse complement strand
CATGGGAGCGACCGCGACTTGCATGGGGTTGACCGCGATTGGGGCGGGGGCGATGTTTGAGACGGCGGGCGCGATTGCCACGGGCGGGGGCAGCGGATTTGAAGCCGATGCGGCCGATGACCGCTTGAGCGACGCACAGCTGGTCAGCACCAAAGTGCTGACTGCGATTAAGACACTGACGAATTTAACGTTTTTCATGGGAAAAGACTCCTGGAACTAGCATTATGTGGTTGAAAAAAACTAACTCTGACGCTTAAAAGTATAGCATTATAATACCATGCTGTCAAGCAATATAATATAGTGTATAATCAACCCATTAAACACCCAACAAACCTATGTCCGGCCACAATAAATTCTCGAAAATAAAACACTTAAAAGCGAAGAATGACGCCCAGAAGAGCGCCCACTTCGGCAAGCTCGTACGCCTCATAACAACTGAAGCAAAAATATCTAATGGCAATATTTCCTCCCCCGGCCTAGCTGCCGCTATCGAAAAGGCTCGTAAAGAAAACATGCCGAACGATACTATCGACCGCGCCATCAAGAAGGCTACCACTGACAATAGTGCTTCGATGGAATCCATAATGTATGAAGCTTATGGCCCCGGAGGAGTCGCGATACTCATTCATGCACTCACCGACAACCGGAACAAGGCCGCGCAGGAAATCAAACATACACTTTCACTACACGAGATCTCTCTAGCCGCTCCCGGCAGTGCCTCTTGGGCCTTCCATAAGGTCGGCCACGAATGGCAACCAACCTCAACCATGCCATTGGAGGATGCCGACGTAGAAAAGCTTTCCTCTCTTGTTTCCGACCTAGAAGCCAACGAAGAAGTTCAGGAGGTCTTCACCAACGCGGAATAATCATCCTATGAAAATCATCGGCATAGATCCCGGCTACGATCGCCTCGGCATAGCCGTCATAGAAAAACCGAGCAAAGGAAAGGAAACTCTTTTATTTTCTGAATGTTTCAAAACTTCCAAGGAAGACCTGATCCACACCAGACTCCATTCAATTGGCCAGGAAATCGCGCGTGTCATGGATATATTCAAGCCGGACCAATTCGCAATAGAAAACCTATTTATAACAAAGAACCAAAAAACAGCCATGCGCGTCGCTGAAGCCAGAGGAATAATTATGTATGAAGCGCAGAATCGTAAAGTCCCAATAAAGGAATACACCCCAATGGAAATCAAACTAGCAGTCACCGGAGACGGTAGTAGCGACAAGCTTCGAGTTATAAAGATGGTTGGTCTGCTCATAGAAATACCTGAAAAAATCGACAAACATAAGATATTGGACGATGAATATGACGCCATCGCCGTTGCTCTTGCCCATTCTGCTATGATCCGTTGATTTATCCCCAGTTCCGGCTTGTTGCAAAAAATCCTTTCTCCTGTTACAAAATAGGCATTTACTAGTTAACTGCGTGCGTATGACTCAAACAAAAAAAGCCCACACAATAAAAAATGACGATGTAGAGGACGTTGCGCCAATCAAAATAAAACCTCGCGAGCTTGATCTCGAAGGGAATGAAACCTTTCCTCTAGACAAGGTCATCGAAGAGGTCGAGGTTACAGAAGAGACCGAGGACTCCGAAGAATTAGGTGATGTTGTAGAACTAGATGAGGAGGAAATAAACCCATTTAAAGACAAGTGGGAGGAGTAATCACTAGCGTTCTCTACGCACAATTCCTCGTGCTATAATCGTTTCTATACAATATGAAGCGGTCGAAGCACTCATACAATCATAGGCATTCTCATAGTCGGACAAAGACCGCCGTTACAGTGGCGGCTTCTATTTTGTTGATTTTTATTGGGTTCGTTGCCCTATGGATCTCAACATTACAAATTCCAGATGTTGGTTCTTTCACTTCGAGAAAAGTAAGCACCTCAACAAAAATCTACGACCGGACCGGAAATGTCTTGCTTTTTGATACTGGGGCAAACGCAAGACGCACCGTGATCGGACTCGCCGACATGTCACCATATGTACTCAAAGCGACAATAGCGATCGAGGATTCAAACTTTTACAACAATTCTGGGATAGAACCGTTATCCATCATTCGTGCCATCTTGGCTGATCTTAGTTCCGGTGGATATGAGCAAGGTGCATCGACGATTACTCAACAAGTAGTCAAAAACAGTCTTCTAACCACCGATAAGACAATAACGAGAAAGGTTAAGGAATGGGTCCTCGCAGTCAAGTTGACTCGCGTAATGAGCAAGGACGACATTCTCCGAACCTATCTAAATGAAATCTCCTATGGCGGCACAATCTATGGAATCGAGGCCGCGAGCCAACAATTCTTCGGCCATCCGGCAAAAGACATCACTTTGGCCGAGGCTATATATCTGGCAGCAATACCCCAGGCGCCAACATATTTTTCTCCTTATGGTACTCATAAAGAAGCCCTGAAGAGTCGAGCTGAAACAGTCTTAAAAAGGATGCATGAATTAGGCATGGTTACCGACGACGAATACAAAGCTGCGGCCGCAGAAAAAGTCACATTCCTATCAAAAAACTCCGGCGGTATAAAGGCACCGCATTTTGTCATGTATGTGCGCGACTATCTCGTCAGTAAATATGGCGAGGATATGGTATCAACTGGCGGTCTAAAGGTTATAACGACACTCGATTATGAGATGCAAAAGAAAGCTGAAGAGGTTATAACTAATTTTTCTCCATCATTGGCAAAGAATTATAACGCCAGCAACACTGCCATGATCGCGATTGATCCTAAAACCGGAGATATATTGACCATGGTCGGATCTAAGGATTATTTTGACAACACCATAGATGGAAACTACAACGTCACTATGGCAAAACGCCAACCAGGTTCTACTTTAAAACCATTCGTGTATGCCACTTCCTTTAAAAAAGGCTTAACGCCAGAAACAATACTCTGGGATATAAAGACTGAATTCTCGACTTTATGCAATCCGGATGGTAAGCCAAAAAACCCAACCGATGATCCAGAAAAAGTCTGCTATTCGCCTGGTGAATATGACGATACCTTCGAAGGTCCTATAAGCATTCGTAAGGCATTGGCCCAGTCGCGAAATATACCAGCCGTTCAAGCTCTCTATATCGCTGGGATAAGTGACACTGTGCAAACTGCCGAAGATATGGGCCTCACAATAAGTTCTCCAGACCGTTGTGGTTTAACCCTCGTGCTTGGAGGTTGTGAGGTCAGTCTACTTGATTTGGCTGGTGGTTACGGGGTGTTTGCCAATGATGGAGTCAGAAACCCCCAGAGGACCGTCCTGGCCGTTTATGACCAGAGTGGAAATATCATAGAACAAGCGTCTCAAAATCCTGTTCAGGTTATTCCTGCTGAAATTGCCCGACAAGTTTCTAGCATTTTGTCAGACACTAATGTGAGGATGGATAGTCTCAAACCTATAGGTGAGAGTGTGGGAAGGGTGGTTGCCATAAAGACTGGTACAACGAATGATTATCGAGATGTTTGGACTCTGGGATACACTCCGAACCTCGTAGTAGGTGCCTGGGCAGGAAACAATGATAATGTTCCGATGCAACATAATGTTGCCGGATTGATTATTTCTCCTCTTTGGGGTGCCTTTATGTCTAAAGTAGCCAAAAATTTTCCTGCAGAAAGCTTCGTGCCTCCCCCACAACCTTTAACTGAAGGAAAACCCGTGCTGCGAGGAATCTGGCAGGGTGGTATAACTTACCAAAAAGACAAGATTTCTGGGAAGGTAGCTACAGAATACACTCCCCAACAAACAAAAGAGGATGTGATCTTCAATGATGTTCATTCGATCTTATATTGGGTAGACAAAGATAATATATCTGGCCCAGCTCCAATGGCCGCAGCTAACGACTCCCAATTTCCATATTGGGAATATGCAGTCGGGGAATGGCTTAAAACTTATAAAACCGCCCATCCTGACTTCCAAAATCCGATGAGTGTGGTAATTCCGACTGAAAAGGATGATGTTCATATACCACAAAATCTCCCCAGTATTTCAATCAAACTTCCCACTCCAGGCATGCTCATAGATCCGAAACAGTCGCTTCAAGTAGAACTTTTAAACACAGGTCGCTATCCTGTCCAGAAAACTGAAGTTTATATGAATGGAAAATACATCACTACAGCCTACAATAATCCACTTAATTTCTCGTTCGTGCCAAACGACGTTGGAAATGTTGAACGTAATAATGTACTTTCTATTACTCTATACGACACCATATTCAACAAAGTTCAGGCCACTACAACATTTACCACTAATATCATTGGCACCACTACATCTAATTCTAATTAGGTGCAGTCAAGCGTCAAAGTGAATATCTGTGACCTTCCTTGGAAGAGACTTGCTGGCGATCTCGGATAATATTGGCGTTTTTTTAATATAGATCTGCGACTTTGCGGCATGACCAACACCTCTTATAACAACAGTCATAGCCTTAAATGAGACTGAGGATGGCTCCAATTTAATTCCTGTATGTTTTTCTACTGCATCCTGCACTACTTTGTAAATTAACAGTTTCTGAGTTTGTTTATTTTGGATTCCGGAGAAAAACTCGCCGATACTTCTCATATATTTAACGATTCATCGGCATTACGAGATATAGGAAGGTTTGATCACCGGAAATAGGCCTAATTACCAAGGGTTTATTCTTTCCGTTGAATTGGAGAGATACACTATCTGCATCAATAGCCTGAAAACTGTCAGAAATATACTTGCAGTTAAAATTAATCTCAACAGGTTCTCCTGTGATAGCCGCATCGAGTAAGGATTGATTCTCGCCGACATCGCTATTTTTCGTATCTATTTGAAAAATCTTCTTTTTTGGATCAACCACAACATGGATTTGGTTAAAAGCATCCGAGAATACTGTTGATACTTTGAGAGTATTTATGAGATCTTGTTTTAGGACTACAGCCTCAGTAGAAAAGTTCTTTGGAATGATCTGCCTATAATCTGGAAAAACTCCATCTATAATCCTAGAGGTGATGTGTATACCATTAGCCTCAAATGACACCAGATTCTTATTAGAGTGCATCATAACAGTAGGACCTGCTGCTTCTAACATCTTCACTATTTCAATGCTGTTTTTGAAAGGAATAAGCATATCTTCGATACTCGCTCCTTTAGGTAGTGCCACTTTCTTTTCCGCCAAACGGAATGAGTCGGTCGCTACAAAGACCGCATTCTCTGCATCACGATAGATAAATACGCTGGCCAATTCCGGTTTTACATTGGAAATTGCGGCGCTATACCACACAGATTTAAAGCCTTTGATCAACACATTCCCTGGAAAACTACTACTCTTTCCATCTGAAACCATAGGTATAGCGGGAAAGTCTTCTGATGGAAGAGTTTTTATCACACCTTTTGATTTGGAAAGTGATATATGCAGGTTGCCGGAACTTATTTCAAGCCTGATAATCTGCTCCTTACTGTTAATTTGAGACAAAAAGGAAGAGAGAATATGCGCAGGAACCGCAAAAATAACATCCCCATCTCCCTTGACAGCCAATTCGATCTCTATACCAACATCTAAATTTGTTGCTCGGATAAAAGCAGTGCCGTTTTTTATATCGATCAAAATACAAGAAAGGATAGGTAGGGTTAAATGATGACCTGCGATTCTTTCTGCTAAAAAAATTGCTTGCTTAAATTTTTCAAATTGAATCTCGTATTTCATAGTATTGTATATAGATATATAAAGAGAAATTTATTATCACTATTAGTCTTGTGGAAAAGTGGTTAACTTTAAAATATTATTCCACAACACTATATTTTCTGGTTTTTAAATCTTAATAGGTGTGTATTGAATATTATACTTTGTTAATAATTTTTCACTCCTTGAATTTTACTATGAGTTATGATTTTTTAATAACATTTTTCCCATCTACTTATACAAACATATCAACAGTGTTACCAACAGTTATATCCACACATTACAACATAGAACGGAGCTGACTTATCTCCTGCGACAAGATTGGATTGATTTTTATTTCCTCCCTCATCTTATTGTATGAGTGGATGACAGTTGTGTGATCCCTACCTCCCAATTTTTCACCTATTGAAGGAAATGACACATTGAAATCCTCGCGGAGTAAATACATAACAACTTGCCGTGGCTTAACAACCTCTTTTCTTCGGGTTTTATTGTAAATAATATCCTCTGAAAGGTTGTAAAAATCAGAAACTGTCTTGACCACCTCTTTTACTGAAAGTAGTTTCTTCGGTTTCGTGTTATTTTTGAGAATATTTCTGATCTCACCCAGGTTCAATTCGCGTTTCTTGAATTGTGTCTGGCAAGCTATGATGTTTATCACCCCCTCGATCTCACGGATGTTGTCTTTTATCGTGGATGCGATGTTTTCGACTATCTCGGGAGCCAATGTTATGTTGTATGTGTTGCATTTTGCACGGACTATAAACATCCTTGATTCATGGTCTGGTTCAGGAATATCTAGGACCATTCCTGCACTGAACCTGCCACGGAGACGATCTTCTAGGCCGGGAATGACGTTTGGATGCTTATCGGAAGAAAATACCAACTGGCGAGAGGTATCTACGTACATATTGAATAAATGAAAGAATTCCTCCTGGAATTTCTCTTTTCCAGAGAAAAACTGGACATCATCCATGATGAGGACGTCATATTTGCGATATTTATCCTTGAATTGTTGAGCTTTTCCCTCTTGTAGGGCGGTCAGAAGCTCATTTCCGAACCGTTCGGAGGTTAGATAGAAAACTCTTTTTTCTGGATAAATTGTTTTTATCTTATTTCCGACGGCTTGGATGAGGTGTGTCTTACCACGGCCGGTATCTCCGTATATAAAGAGCGGATTGTATGTTTTGCCAGGGCTATTTATGACTGTTTGTGAAGCCGCATGAGCTAGTTCATTGAACGGGCCTATGACAAACGTTTCGAAGGTGTAACGAGGATTCAGGTTATCATCCCGATTTATGTAGAAATCCTGAAGCGGCATGGACATTGTCGGAGCTGGAGGGGCGGGTTTTTGTACAACCACACTAACATTAGCGACCTTCTCATTTTTTACAATGACGTACTCGAGTGCTCTCACCCGTGCGTCCATTTGCCGTAAAATGCGCAGGATTGCGTTGTGGAACTTCTTTTGGAGCCATTCCTGGGTGAAAGAGTTTGGAACGCCTAGGTATATGGTTCCCTCAGCTTCTCTTAGGATGGCAGTTTCTTTGAACCAAGTAGAAAAGTTTGCCTGAGATACGGCAGTTTCAATCTCGATCAGAGCAGTCTGCCACATTTTGGAAAAATCATTCATAGGATATTGAGCAAAAATAAGTATATACCTGTTTATGATTCTGCCTACTTGTGGAACTATAAAAAACATGTTGATAAATTGTGAACATTTGTTTTTATTGAGAACTAATGTAATATCTATTCATCATGTCAATAACTTATCAGCCGAAAAAGCGAAAGCGCGCGAAGTCCCACGGTTTTTTGGTGCGGATGAAGACGCAGGGTGGAAAAAAAGCCTTGTCTAGGCGCCGTGCCAAAGGACGCAAGCGCATAGCGGTATAAACCTAGCCGCGCTATAATCGGTCCATGCTTCGCCGATCAAATAGAATTTCCGGGAGACAATTCGAAGGTATCATCAAAAAAGGGAGAGTTTTGCACTCCCCTCTTTTGCTTATGAGGGTTTTAAATGAAAACAAACAAAGTCCTTCGCGGTTCGCGGCTATCGTACCGGTAAAAATCGCCAAGACATCAGTCCTTCGACACCGTGTACGCCGTTGTATATATGAAGCGATGCGACCACTTGTGTTGAAAACCGTACCAGGACATCTGGTTCTTGTTTTTGCGAAGCAGGGCGCATTAAAAACAAAAACCGTAGAGTTTAGGCAAGAAGTTGAGACCCTTTTTGTGAAAGCGGGTCTTTTGCGCTAGTATTACCTGACATGTATAACGAAATAATATTCCGCCCGCTCTACAATGGCCTGATTGGTATAATGAACCTATTACCGTGGGTTGATGTGGGTATAGCTGTTATTATCTTTACTGTAATCGTCAAGGTCATTTTGTACCCCCTTTCTAAATCAGCTTTACTTACGCAAGTTCGTATGAAGGAGATCGAACCAGAAGCTACAAAAATAAGAAGCCAGTATGCAAATGATAAGCAACTTCAAGCCCAAAAGGTCATGGAGTTATACAAACTCAAGAAAGTGAAGCCTTTTTCAGGTATTTTACTGCTTATTATTCAATTACCGATTTTGTTTGCTTTGATATCGGTGTTTTATAAAATCATTCCAACTATAGACACTACGCTACTTTATGATTTTATTTCAGTACCGGTTCTAAAAACAATGTTTCTGGGTATTTTTGACTTAACTAGACCTGATAGCCCAGTCTTTTATGTCCTATTTCTAGGTTTCAAGGTTACATCTGGTTTGATATTGGGTCTCGCTACAGGTTTCGTTCAATTCTTCCAGCTCAAATATTCCTTGGCGTCACAGACACAGGCTTCAGCTCCCCAGAAAAAATCTGGCGTGCCGGATATGGCGAATATCGCCAGTTCCATGAACACACAGATGAAGTATTTTGTACCTATTTTGGCTTTCGCCTCTATATACTGGATCATCCCGGCCACCTTCCCTGGTGCTTCATCAATAATAGCCTTATACTGGATGACGAGCTCCCTCGTAACACTCTTACAGGAGCTTTACATACGCAAGAAGCATATAAGAGTCTAAAACTAGTTAGATTTGACTAGATCCAATGACCACAGAGACAGGTCATTTTTGTTCATGAAGAATAGATACATGTCCTTTGGGTCGGTTTCTAGATTAAATACATTCAGGATGCGGTCGGACTGGTCTATAAGGGAAGAAACGAGTCTTGCCTCCCCTGTTATTGCATTGACCTGCCATATTTTATCTATAGTTGAAAGAGTTCCGAGGTACCAGTCATCCGGATATCTGCCGGAGACTGATTGTGATGGGACGCCGCAGTAAACGAGTTCTTTGTAGAACTTGCCCCAGGTGCATTTGTCAGCGAGAGTGCGAATAACAGCCTCGGTTGTTGTGCCGGCGGCCATGGAGTATATGCCGGTCATGACATCGTTGTTTTTTCCAGTGGCGGAGTAGATGATGTATTTACCAGTTTGGTTTACGCGGGTGCTTAATCCGGGGAGTGGGCCAAGAACTTTAGTCCAAACCCCAGTCTTTGGATTCACAAAATAAAGGAAACCACTGTGATTGGTTGACCCTTTCGTGGTAATAGCGATGATATTGTCTGACGGCCAGGAAACATTTACTTCTGTAAGGGGTGTGGTGAATAATCTGGTCGGACTTGTGGCACTAAATGAGGAAACATAGCCGACTCCGTTACCGTTTTCATTCATCATAGTGAAAAGTTGGCTCCTATCTGGCGAAGCGGCATAGCCGATAACGTTACCGGTAATGCTTTTGCCTCGCAGATCAAATGGAGCAGATGAAGTTGAAGGTGTTGTGGTTGCGGCCGCCGTTTTGTTTGTCCTTGGTATGAGTTCAGAATAAACAGTTATCGGGACCAGTTCAGTGTTTTCGAAAATAGAGGCTATGAATGAAGTCAGGTTTTTGTTCCAGACACTAGCGAATATTTTTGGAACTACTGTGTTGGATAATGTAGTGATCGTCAGGGAATTAGAGCTTGCCTGATAGACATTTCCTCTTCCCCGATCCACCCAACGGATATTGGTTGTTGAAGCTGTGGTTGAAGCACTGTATCCACCTACTGGCGTGCCGCTAAGGAGTCTCAAAGAAGGAATTTTTACTTGCTGAATTCCTGTCGGTATGTTTCCAGTTGTAGTACCGGTGTTCCCAGTGCCACCAGTTCCGCCTGTATTGCCTCCTGGCCTGTTTATTGGCTGGAAACCACCGGGTGTGCCAGTGTCTCCTGGCTTGGCCGGAATCTTCGTCGGACCCATCAGGAAATACCAATAAGCCCAACCCGCCGCGGCTAGCAGGATGATGATGAACAGTGAGATTAGGAGGTTGCGGAGTTTCATTTTTTAGGAGTTAAGCCGGCTACAATCGCATCAACTTGTGCTTGAGTTTCAAATTTTAATTGAGGATTTATTATTGATGCTATTGTTGGCTTTGTATAGTTTTTTATGTTATTTATGGCCTCAGCTACATAAGGAGTTGCTCTTGCGTTATTGAGTCGTCTCAATAAGTCATTAGCGTAAATATTTCCTACGACTCCACCTGTACCCGCACCTGCCACTCCACCTGCCACTCCACCCACAACCCCACCTACTACTGCGCCTGCAGTTGTACCTACTAGATGTACAGCTGATCCCGCCACTGCACCCCCAGCCCCAACAGTAACGGCACCACCTACTGCGCCTGTTACTGCACCTGCACCAGTCGCGGCGAGTGTTATTGCTCCAACCCCAGCTGCTTGTATTCCGGCCTGGACGGCTGTTAGAGTGGTTGCGTCAACTGCTAAACTAACTTGGCTATTCACATAGGCCATGACGGCTGCATACCGAGCGTAATCATCTAGATTTGCTTTTAGTGCCGGATCATTACTCAGATCTCCTAGTTGATTTGCATATTTTGTTCTGAAGCCCAGTATCCTATTTCTACATGTATCAAAACTTGTTCCGGCGGCGCAACTTAATATTTCATCAGTCATTGTTCCAACACCGACTTTTGTGGCGATTTGTATTTTTTGAGTATTTATTTGATCATTGAGTGAAGCGACTTGTCTTACAAGATCTTGAGAAAAACCAGCTTCTGTTGCTTGCTTTAATAAGTTATCACAACTACTTGAGTCTTCGACATAAAAGTTTTGGTCATTTAATGAGCTGCGTAATTCCTCACATTTTTTGACTTTATCTGCTTCCAAACCAGCTACTTGCTCTCGTGCTACGGTTACATCTCTAAGGATTTGTTTATTTCTTTCTGCTAGTTTGTCTAGTTGATTGCCTAGCTTGTCTAATGTGTTAAATAGACTTGCTATGGAGTCGTATTTACTATAGTCAATATTCAACGGCGCAACTAGCGTATTTGGTATGGCCACCAATCTTGGGTCTATAGTGCGTAATATTAGATATGAACCCAGAACTAGGAGCAGTCCATATATAGCATTTTTGACTTTTTCTAAGGCAGCACCCTTCCCAGTCCATGCCTCTGTAGTCATATACTGTAGACCACCGAAAACGATCATAAATACGGCCGAAGCGGCGGCGAGAAAGATGACTAAGTTGAATATGTACTGGACGTAATTTTCAAAATTGAAGGTAGTTTTACCAGCTATCTTTTCGGCGGCTGTACAGGTTATCCCTCCCCCCTCTATGCATGGCAATGGTTCAAGTGCCGTATAGGTCTGCTGTGCTTGACTGATAGACGGGAGCATAATAAATACAAACAGAGCGGCAGCTATTAAATTTGTTTTTGTTTTCATGGTATTTAAAAAGTAACTGGTTGATTTGTTGCACTAGCGCTAAACACTGCCTGAAATGAAGCCGACGCTTTCTGCAAAATATCTTTTCCATTAGCGATATTGAGCTGTATATTTGAGGAACCAGCGGACGCATCTGGTGCTCGCAAGGTAACTGACTGATTGGAAGAAAGTTCTGGATGTTCCCCACCGTTTATGAACCAAGTCAACGAAAGATTTCCTAGGCCAGAAGCAGGAGCATTGAATCCATATGGAACCGCCAGAACCCCAGTCTCCCGTTGTGATCCTAGATACATTGTATTCATTATCGCATTGTTATATAGAGGTCCATACAGCGGATCATTTTTGTAAAATACTAGCGATGGAGAACCTGGTGTCACTGATATATATCCGACCCCTTGAGCGTTTTCGTCACGGGTAAGGACGGTGACGGACATGACATAAGGCCTTGGTATTAGAGTTCCAGGAATACTCACAGACTGCTTGCCATAACCAGAGAGGTCTTCCATAGCGTTGCCGTTCTGATCCCATTTATAAAGCAAAGTCTTCGGGTCATATTCAGTTCCACTAGAATTAGCTAAATGCGGTACAGCCACGATTTTTACTGTGTTTTGGTATACAACGGGAAGCTTTCCTAGGAATGTGGTCGGTCTATAGCCGTTCGTTTCGATGATCATATCGATAGATCCAGAAGTCAAAATTAACTCATTTCTAAATGAAGTACCATCCGGCATGACTGCTGTAACATTCACGGTCAACTTTTTTCCTAGGGCCGGAGCTTTGACTGTAACGACAGTTGAACCAATCCCCGTTTCTAGGGTTTTACCATCCGCAGTCCATGTCAGCGTCGCGGAATTGATATCCACGCTATAGCTTCTCACTGTGATTGTGACGCTTTGACCGGGTGAAGGATTTGAAATAGATGGAGTGAGCTCTAGTCCGCCGATAGTGTTAGGAATACCTTGCGCCTGTGCAAAAGATGCAGAACTCAGGAGAACTATTGAGAAACCCAGTAAAATTAGTGGTTTAAAAGACATCCCCATTATTTTACCATGAAAGAAAAACTTTTAATTTAAGTGTGTGGGTATATCACCCCTCATAACAGGCTGTCTCATTCCGTCTACATTTAAGGGCTGTCTAGGTGTACTTTTACTTTCTTCGATTTCCTGGACTGGCTGTCGTACCCCACCCTGATTTAATGGAGCCCGCCCCCTATTCTGCATTTGTTCATCCTGGCCTTTTTGTGCGGCAAGCCCGGCTTCTTCTTTGTTGACATCTCTGTGTAGGAACAAAATAACCGCTACCCAGAAAGGAGCAAGCCCACCGGTAATAGCATCAGCCGCGACTCCACCAACTATGACGAGACCCCTAACAAAAGTTAGTTTAATTTTGAACAGCAAACATAGACCGGCGATCACAAAAGGCATCACCGCTTCGAGCGCCTCGCTAACGGCTATGCCAACAACAAAAAAATCCATGACGATTTGAGCTGCATCAACCAAACCGGTCAAGGAATACAAAACAATCCAGCGGAATGTTCTTTTTTGTGGCTGGTTTGCCATAATTTCCTATTATAACACCCTCACCCCGCCATCTCGCAGACTTATCCGCCTGCATTCTCTAGATCTTTCTTAGCTTTTTCTATCTCAATGATTTGTTGTGGATTGGTGGTTATTATCTGATCCTCTGTGTATGAGGCACGAATTTGTATAGCAATATGCTTCAAACCTACGAAGAATATACCCTCTCCTACATCTGACTCCAACAAAAGGTATTTCTCTTCATCTGTGAGGTTGAACGT
>JAPLZI010000040.1 GCA_026395095.1 Candidatus Tayloriibacteriota bacterium | reverse complement strand
CTGTCACAGCATTATATGCGCCAAAGAGAGATCCTTTGTGCATCGCTGCTTCAGCAGTATCGTCGTGCAACCGGATGATATGGCTGCGGGTGTTCATTTTAGGTGTTTTTTCTAATTGCAAAAATAGAATTTTTTGTCACGAGTTTAAGCCATATTTTCAGACAAATTTCGGTCATTTTTGCAATTAGGCGATTCTCCAAAATCGAGCAAAGCAAAAGTGAGCAAAACGAAGTCGTTTCGGCCGCTGTTAAAAGATTTTAATTTGTGGGCAAAGGGGAAGATATGTTTGGTACTGTAATTATGTCGGACGCTGTAAGCAAAATTCATCATAAATAATAACTATTGTCAATTTTTATAGATATGCTATTATTTGACAGTCGCAAAGACAACCGCGCTCAGAAAACTGTTTTTCGCAGATTTCCGAGTGAGGAAAGTCCGAACACCAACTCGCCCTTTGGGCACATAATAATTGATTGTGTTTCCGAAGGGCGGGTAGCAGGTAGCGGGTAACGCCCGCCGGGGTAAACCTAGAGGTGCGAACAGTGACGCGTTTGCTGGAAACGGCAAGCAGGTCCGAGCCCTTAAAAGCACGGATCAATCTCATGGCGACATGAGAGTGCAACGGCAAAATCCTTACCTTGGTGCAAGACCGTATTCTATTTATTTGTTGCAAAACAGGTAAACAGCTTGAGTCGCTAGAGGTATCGGGTGACCGATATCCCAGATATATGGTTGTCATCTTGCGGTTTCGCAAGGAACCGCAAGGCACAGAATTCGGCTTATATGCGACGTTATGAACAAGCGCTCCCCAAAGGAGCGCTTGTTCTCGTACGAACACCTGCTATAATTGGCTATACGTTTAAACAAACGCTCGTTTTATTATCATTTATAAATTATAGATATTAACATGCCCCCAGAAACAAATCGTTCTTCGCGTGTCGAGTCAACCGTTTTCTACTTATTATTGGCAGGAGCAATCCTAGCACCCCTCATATTTTGGTCGTCACAATACTTCGCTCTCGAATCAATCAAGACTCTTGTTATAGGGGTGTTAACATTCGTGGCAGTGATAATCGCAGCTCTTGTGGCACTGAAGACAAAAGAAGTCAGATTGCCACCGAGGAGCATGATGACCATCGGTGTGTTGCTGGCTTTGTCTCTATTGATCTCTTCGATTGCGAGCGGCCATTTCATCAAATCATTTTTCGGTCAAGGTTTTGAGCTCGGAACCGGAAGCTTCCTGATCACACTGCTTTTGGCCGGAGTGATAGCTTTCATTTCCGTAGTCCGTCGGACCGATCGCGTCATCGTTCTGTACACCGGACTCTTCGGAGCGTTTATTCTAGTTTGGATCCTGCAGATCTTGCGGGTTCTCGTAGGCGCTCAGTTTATGTCTCTAGGAATCCTCAATAACGTCACATCCTCCATTATCGGCAATTGGTTCTCATTCGGGATATATTCAGCCGTGATCGCACTCTTATCGTTCGCCGCTATCTATTTCCTGCGACTATCCAGAAAAATGAAGATCGGATACTGGGTCCTGTTTGTCCTGGCAGTCATCGCGATGTTTATCGTGAACAGCAAAGAGATTTGGCAGGCCACAGCCCTAGTTTTCCTAGGACTTACCATATATCTATCATCCCAGAGAGCTCGTCCCCAAGGTGCCGCTGTGGTCGCCTTTGTGAAGCGTATAGCCTGGGTTCCTCTCCTCGCGTGTGTAATTTCGCTTGTTTTGGCCCTTTATGGCTTGAATATAGCGGGACCCGTGGTTAGCAAGCTCAATGCCGGTTATTCAGAATTAGTGATGCCATGGCAAATGACTATGGATGTCGCGGCTGGTGAGCTTAAGGCAGCTCCTTTCTTTGGTTCAGGACCAAATCGTTTCACCCAAGCATTCTTGGCGAACAAGCCGGCGGGAATAAATACCACCGAAGCTTGGGGTGTCGAGTTTAATTCTGGTTTTGGTTTAGTTCCGACCTTCCTTGTCACGCAAGGATTTGTTGGTGGAATCCTATGGATGATATTCTTCGTGTATTTTGGGATTCTTGGTGTGAAGTCGCTTCGAGGCTTGGTGAGATCCGGTGGTACCAGCGACTCGATCGCTGAACAAGAACGCCCGTATGCCAGGTTTATTATGATCTCATCTTATGCCGCTGCCGCATTGGTTTGGCTTATGACGATCTTCTATGTTCCTTCACATGCAGTTGTTTACTTTGCCTTCATCCTCACTGGAATCTGGCTTGGAACATCTGTTGCCTATGGTCGTCTACGCCCGCTCGATGTCGTCTCTAGAAAGGGTAGTCGCGGATATATGATCATAACGATCGTAGAAATAATAATTCTCGTCGTATCGCTGTTCTGGTGTTTCACTTACATAAAGAACACTTCTGCCTTGGCATATTTT
>JAPLZI010000063.1:5797-26143 GCA_026395095.1 Candidatus Tayloriibacteriota bacterium | reverse complement strand
TCTGAACCCATTTTTTTTACATAGAAAAAGGAGTAAATAGGAACTACGACAGCAACAATGCTATAGACAGAAAGCAAACCCCATAATAAAGACGTGAATGAACAAGGACTTGCTAAAAAACAATTCCCAATGATTGAATTGCCGGCTCGATCCACACCTATAACCATTTCTGCTCCCAAGATTCCACCTTCTATTATCCCCTCAACCCAAAAATAATAAAAAGAAGCGAACACTGCTGCCCACCAAACAGGAATGACAATTTGAATCAATAGTGCAATTGCGGCAATGGTTTTTAATATTGAATTATTCATACATAAAATTGTACCACTTCTATCATTTTATGGGGTCCACTTTATAAGGTACAAATCACTGGCGGAGACGGTGGGATTCGAACCCACGAGGGAGTTGCCCCCCTAACACCTTAGCACGGTGCCGCTTTCGACCGCTCAGCCACGTCTCCATCTATTTCGCGCGGGCGAATGGAGCCATTCTGGCACAAAAAAGACGTTTTTACAAAAGAGTCATCAGTTGTTCTTGACTTTGATTCTGATCTTGCTTATCATTCTCTCTGCATTCGCAAACCGTCACGCTTCGTGGCGGTTTGTATTTTATACTTTCTTTTCAATCCTTATCTTCCAGCTATTTATATCAATAAGATTTATCACACCTTGATCATATTGTTTTATGATAGTCTTTAATCTTGATGATAAACGTTTAGTATTTAAGCCTGGCTTTATAATACCAGCGTTCGATGACACTATGTAAACTTTCGTTCCCATTTCCACAACTTTCTGAATCAAACAATCGAAATCTCCATCACCGGTAAAGATGAGGAATTCTTTGTTAAAACCAGCCTCCTCCATGGCATCAACCGTAAGATCGACATCGCAATTTGATTTATGTCTGTTGCCCATGCTAAGTCTAATTAAATTTTCACAGCCACATTTTTTGCATTTTATAGTTACTCTCTTATCAGGTTTTTTGTAGGAATAATAAGTCTTCATTTTTACCATGCAGCCCGCCTTGGACAATAATGCAAATTCATTTATTGTTTCAATGTCCTCTTTGGCTATACCAGAATAAAAGAAAACTTTATCGCACATCCATTTATCTGTTAGATATTCATATAGCCTATGCCAGTCAACCACAAATCCAAGCAATTGTGTCGTGGTACTTGCAGTATTTTGGACATCAATGAAAGCAAATCTTTTAATTTTATTGACTGACATAGCAGTATTGTATAAAAAGTAGATAAAATCCTGATGAAGAAAAGTTCAAATTTTAATGAAGAAAAGATAAAATTTTTATGAATTTTTGTTCAAGGAATAATGAATTTTTAGTCATGCCCCGAATAATGTACAATTAAACCCATGCCAGTAAATCTGAACACATTGGTCGCGGATCGCTTCCGGCTGACTCCCCCCACTCGTGATGCATTGCGCAAACTCGGCATCACCACGATCAAGGATCTGATTTACCATTTCCCCGTTCGCTACGGCGACACCGTTGAAGCCAGAAACATAGACTCACTGCAAAAAGGCGATGCCGCCGTTATTTTCGGCAAGATCTCCGGGCTCAAGGCCAGCAAGGGATTCAAGACCAAGATAACTATGGCCGACGGTTACATAGAAGACGGGACTAGCCGTATTCACTGTGTCTGGTTCAATCAGCCATATATCGCAAAAATGACACCCGAGGGTGCCTCCGTGCGTATAGAGGGTAAGGTGAGCGAAAGACGCAATAGCGGCGAGCTCTACTTCTCAAATCCAAAACTCGAGGTCGTAAACCAGCTCCCCGCCGGCTCAGCAGATTCGCTCTTTAATGAGGACTCAGAGGTCCACAATCTCTACCCCGTTTATCCCGAATCCCGCGGAGTCTCATCAGCTTGGTTGTACCACAACATCCAGAAAATTTTTAAGAGCGGTATTCTGGACGAGCTTGAAGATCCTCTACCCGGACACATCTTAGTCAAATATCATCTGCCGAATATCCGTACAGCGCTCATCTGGATACACGCGCCGCTAAAGAAAGACGACGCCGAAGCGGCACGAAAACGCTTTGCCTTCGAAGAAATATTCCTAATACAACTCGCCCGCCAAAAAGCTAGAGCGAAATATCGCGAGAACCCGGCTTTTATGATTGAGCCTGCACAAAAGTTTCTTGACGAATTCATCCGCAGGTTCCCATTCCAGATGACATCCGCACAGACTCGTTCGATACAAGCCATCCTCGGTGACTTCGGCAAGGGTAAAGCCATGACAAGGCTCCTTGAAGGTGATGTCGGTTCGGGAAAAACTGCTGTCGCCGCAGCAGCCGCCTTTGCCACAGTCACGACCAAGCCAAGCATCATGAAACCAGACGGAACGCATGTGCAACAAAAATTTGGCAACCTGCAAGTCGCCTATATGTGCCCAACTGAAATTCTAGCCACGCAGCAGTACGAATCTTTCATTCAATATTTCTCTTATCTTGGAATCCGCATTGGCCTTATCACCTCTTCAGGCTGTCGCATATTCCCCTCGAAGGTAAATCCAAAAAGCTGGACTGATATAGCGAGGACTCAACTCTTATCATGGGTTGAAAACGGCGAGGTCCCAATACTCATCGGCACGCACTCGCTCATACAGAAGTCGGTGAAGTTCAAACATTTGGCGTTCGTCATCATCGACGAACAGCATCGCTTCGGCACTGGCCAGCGCGCGAAGCTATTGAAGAAGCATCTTGAACCGGAGCTCTCGAAACTCCACTCCGAAGAACCTAACGACAATCACGGCAACGCACCTAAAGAACAAAGTTCGCGACGAGCTCCCTCCGGGAATGTTCTTCATAATGGAGTTTCGAGAGCTCCGGTCCCCCATCTCCTATCTATGACCGCCACGCCCATTCCCAGAACTCTGGCTCTCACTATTTATGGTGATCTTGATCTCACTCTCCTAGACGAATCTCCTGCCGGTAGAAAACCGATCATCACGGAGATAGTTTATCCGTCAAAACGCGACGAGGTTTACGAAAAAATCCAGCAAGAATTAACAGCCGGCCGACAAATGTATGTCATCTGTCCGCGCATAGACGAACCAGACCCTGAAAAAGAAGCCGCCATTATTGCAAAATCAGTGAAGGAAGAAGCTAAACGTCTGAAAAAAGACGTCTTTCCTGAATATGAAATCGGGGTCCTCCATAGCAAAATGAAGCCAAAGGAGAAAGACGACATTATGATTGAATTCAAAGAGGGGCGTATAAATATACTTTGCTCGACTTCCGTAGTCGAAGTCGGCGTGAATGTGCCGAATGCCACGGTGATCATTATCGAGGGTGCCGAGAGATTCGGGTTGTCTCAACTCCACCAGCTCCGGGGTCGCGTGATGAGAAGCTCACATCAGGCTTACTGCTATTGTTTTTCCGAGACAACCAGCGAAAAATCGGCCGAACGAATGAAAGCCTTAAAAACGGCAAAAAACGGATTTGAGTTGGCTGAATTTGACCTGGCACAACGTGGCGCAGGCGAACTTTCCGGCGCACGCCAGTGGGGTGTCTCGGACGTAGCTATGGACGCATTACAGAACCTGAAGCTCGTCGAGGCCGCGCGAAATGAAGCTATTCGGCTGATTTCCAACGATGCCGAACTCGGCGCACATCTAGGACTTCTTAGGGCCGTTCAGGAAAAAGACTCCGAAATGCACTTTGAATAAGTATAAAAATGAGCTAGTATTTAGTCACTAATATGTCTTCTGGCGTCGAATTCGAAACAGATTTCTCTATTCAAAGCTCACCCAGACCAACGAGCCAATTTTCTGGAGGCCAATTTCCAAACCAATTCCCGAGTGGAAACAGATTTCCACAACAAAATATGCCGAGAGGACTATCAGGTTGGCTTATGAGACACGGTCTGGCAAAGGACGGCCAGCAGGCCATTTATATTCTGGTTGCTATCATAATCATCAATATTTTGATAATGGGCTACGTTTTGTTTAGCTCTTCAAGTTCATCTAGCAGCAAAAAATTTGACCCGATGGCAGGATATCAAAAAAATTAGAGAGGAATAAATAGCTTGATCTAGTTAAGTACTACAATGTTTCCAGATAGAAATAAAGGGTTCACTTTGATAGAACTTATGGTAGTGATCTCCATAATTGGCATGTTGTCATCGGTCATTATAGTTTCTTTAAATAATGCCAGACAAAGAGCATTGAAAGTAAAAGCTCAACAAGAAATCCTTCAAATCGTGAGAGCCGCTGATCTTGCCAGACTCCTAAATGACACAACCCTCATTGGTATCACAGAGAATCCTGCCAAATGCAGCGTGTGTGGAGGTGAAGCTGCCATGGTCACTTCACTCACAAATATCAGCACTAAATCAGGCATTCCAGGTTTGCAAAATATCAGGAAAGATCCATGGGGTGGTGTATATCAGTTAGATGAAAACGAGGGGGAATTTGATAATTCTCCTCCCGGTAGTCACGACTGCAGACGGGATTGGATCTTACCATCTCTTAATAGACCAGATGATTCGACTGTCTATAGTCTTGAATATCAAACTACCTATTGCAAAGCAAACCCAGTAGGAACTGCTGGCTGGGGATCACCTCCGTCAGGAAACCCTTGGTAATATTTTCTATTTCTATATTGTCCGCCCTCTAGGATTCGAACCTAGGACCCTCGAGGTATAAGCTCGATGCTCTAACCAACTGAGCTAAGGGCGGGGTACGACTACACGCACGGACAATTATACTATCTTCTGCTCCTTTTTCACTATTATTCCATTTGCGGCGAGGAGCAACTCATATTCTTCGCGTTCCAATGTTTCTTTTTCAACCAGCGTCTTTGCCACCGCTTCAAAGGCTTTCCTATTTGCGGCAAGAACTTTTTCGGCGTGACCGCGGGCTTCAGTCATTATCCTCGTAACCTCATCATCGATCGAAGCGGCAATCTTTTCGGAATATTCCCTATCACCGACGCCCATACCGAACATGACACGACCTTGGGCGCTCTCTAGGGCAACCGGACCGATCTTTTCCGACATTCCGTAGCGCGTAACCATATTGCGGGCTAGAGCGGTAGAAACCTGAAGATCATTCGAAGCGCCTGTCGTAAAGTCATCGAACATCATCCTCTCGGCCACATACCCGCCGAGCGATACGGCGATATCATCCAGGAATTCCTTGCGCGACTGCAGTTTGCGATCTTCAAAAGGTAATTTCAAGGTGTAACCAGCGGCGCGCCCTCGCGAAATAATCGATATTTTATGAACTGGATCAGCGTAAGGCAGAACCGAGGCAACTATTGCGTGGCCAGCCTCATGATATGCAGTGATCTCCTTTTCTCTTGGAGACAAAACGTGGCTCTTGCGCTCCGGACCAAGCATCACTTTCTCTATGGAACGAATAAAATCAAACTGACCTATAGTCGTTCGAGCTTCCCTAGCAGCCAGGATCGCCGCCTCATTCGTAAGCGATGCCAAATCAGCCCCGGAAAATCCCGGCGTGCGTTCAGCGATCACGCGCAAAGCGACATCTTCGGCCAATTGTTTCCTGCTGGTGTGAATCTTTAAAATATCCTCACGATCATTCCTGTCGGGAAGATCTATGACAACACGACGATCGAATCTGCCCGGACGAAGTAGCGCTGGATCGAGGACATCTGGCCTGTTGGTCGCCGCCATAACGATGACTTTTTCATTTGGCTCAAATCCGTCCATCTCAACTAGTATTTGATTCAAGGTTTGTTCGCGCTCATCATTGCCGCCACCGAAACCTCCCCCGCGCGTGCGGCCAACCGCGTCTATCTCATCGACAAAAACGATAGCCGGTCCGGCATCCTTGGCCATCTTGAAAAGGTCGCGGACACGAGAAGCGCCGACGCCCACGAACATTTCCACGAATTCCGAACCAGAGATAGAGAAGAAGGCCACGCCAGCTTCTCCGGCCACCGCGCGAGCTAACAAGGTCTTTCCGGTGCCAGGAGCACCCATGAGAAGCACGCCCTTCGGGATCTCCGCTCCGATATCGATGAACTTTTTTGGATTCTTCAGGAAATCGACGATCTCCATGAGTTCCTGTTTGGCTTCCTTGGCTCCGGCGACATTCTTGAATGTTATTTTCTGTTTTGTATCCTCTGGCATAGTTATGCGCGCCTTGGACTGGCCGAATGACAGCGCAGCCATTCCTGCACCTTTCATCTGCCGCGAAATCAACCATATGAAGAAGATGAGAAATATGATCGGCGCCAGAAATGGTGCAAGTGTACCGATCCAATAGAACAATCCGCTTGGCGAAGCAACCGTGATAGTGGTCGTGGCCAGTTGCGCCGAAGTCACCCCGAAACGGCTAAGCGATTCCGTGAGAGAAGAATCTGTTTCCTTCTGTGCACTCTTTACAGTCTTGTCAGAATACTTTGCCACGACAGTCGACTCCTCTACAGTGAGAGAAGTGATCACACCCCTTTTGACTCCGTCGGCAATCACTGACAGAGGCACTTGCGACACAGTTGGGTTTTGTGAAGAGGAATACTCGGCGTATATGCCGGTAATCAAAAGGAAGGCCAGAATGACTGTCGCGATTATATTGAGGAAACTCCAGCGAAAATCGAACTTACCAGGCTTTTTACGCCCATTCTTGCCCCTGCCGTTGTTTTGGCCTGAATATCCGTTTGTCATTCCCTGATTATACTTGGCAACGAGGAAAATGGAAGCTTTCCTCCATTTTTTACTTTTTTATCGACGCTTCGATAGTCGTCTTTATGTTTTCGTATGAAGAGAGGCCGACCATGAGTTTGTTGCCAATTATGAATGACGGTGTCGCATTTATGCCAAATGTTTCCCCTTCAGCCTTGTCGGCGTCTAATGATTTTTGATATGTTGCAGCCTTTGAAACCATGAGTAGCATCACTTTGTCAGCGCTTGCCTTACCCAACACAGATGTCGTGATAGAAAGAATTTTTTCCTTTGTCGCCCAGCCTGAATTTTCTTGTCCCTGATTTTCGAACACAGCCTTGTGCCAGTCATAGAATTTAGCCGGGGCAACTTCGCCTACAGCTCGCGCCGCCAATCCGAGTGAAGCAGAATCTGGACCTAAGAATTGCAGATCCTTGAATACAACACGGATTTTTCCGGTCTTGACGTATTCGGTGATGATCTTGGACATGACATTTGCCTCTGCGGATTTGCAAACTGGACACTGATAATCGAACCAATAAGCAACCGTTATGGGTGCCGCCGGCAATCCGACGACTTGTGCACCAGACGCTTTGACAGATTTGATATCAGCGGTACGAGCGTTATTCTGTTGCTGATTCCCTTGCTGAACTGGGGCAACGGCGGCAGGCGCCGGATTTGCCGCTTGGTTAGGTCGTCCAGAAGTATTCGCCACAGCAAAAATAATCGAACCTCCTATGATGATAGAGCCAACGATTATTGATACGGGTAATGATAAATGTTCCTGACTAGAAGATGTAGCCATGTGTAATATGTTTTCTGATAATGTCCGCGTATTGTATCATGGTCTTGTCAAACCAGAATAGGGGGTATATAATTTTGGAGCAATGTCAATGCGTCGCACACAATTTATTGCGAAGAAGTCCGACCTTTATACGGGAGGGCTCGCTTTTGATATTGTGACCATTTAATTTCAGGAATAACACAAGATACAAAAGAACGAGCCCTCACTTCGGGGGCTCGTTTAGTTTTATCTAGTGTTATCTTGATTAGCTCTTTTAGTGATTAGTTCTTTGTCAGGAAACCCCACAAAAAAAGGAAAGCCATGAAAGCGAAGAATAAATCGCCTGAAGTGGCCGTATTCAGGGACAAGCAACTGAGGACCCCTATCAGGCCCGGAGCTCCAAAAGGCTTTGCGCAGTCTTACAAGGGTATCGCAAGTCTGGTAGTTAGGCTCGAGATAGGATCGAGCACCTACTGGCTCGAGCCGGTAATCATTCCGGCGTTCCTCAAGGCCCTCGATCGGTCAGGAACGGCGTAAACAACCCCTCGGATGCACACTTTGCGTCCGGGGGTTATTTTTTTGATAACTTCGTGCGTTGACAGAAAAAACTCAAGTTGTAATATCATTCGTAGCTCAGTTCAACCCTCAAAAAGCTAGTTATGACTGCAAAAACTCCCGCTTCAAGCCCTGTCTCGAGAATAACTGTCATTACGCACAATGGCAGAATGCCGTCCGAAGGCGGCCAGCGCATTGCCTTCCAAAGTCAAGACGGTTTTATTTCCGTTCCGGGAGCCTACATTCCCCTCGAACAAGCTGTCGCCACTTGGCAACGGTTCGGGACAACCCACCCGCAAATCGCTCCACTGCCGGCAGCGCCCGAACCGATCAGAATCGTTTTTGCATCGCTTCCTCGGACACATAGCCGTTGGTGTCCGGTCTGCTATGAGGACATCAGCGACGTCAGCCCACAGGTCGTCAACACCGACGTTGGTGAATCAACGGTGTTCACCTGTCCGAGCTGCAAAGTTGTTTTCAGGAAAATCAGGATGATGTAAGAGGTTTGCTTTCCACTAATCAAAACACCTCGCTTCATTCCCCGTTAGAGCCCAGGCCTCCGCCCGGGCTTTTTTTGTATATAAAAAACACAGAGACGGACTCTGCGTTGATAAGCGGTAACAAAATGTGTGGTTCAGGTTTTTGGGGGAACTGGAATTGCCAGACGAGCGCCGAAGTACGGATCGATGTTACCTGAGCCGCTCCAGCGGAACAATATCCTGCTATCATCCGGATCCCATCGGCCGGCGGCGACTCTACCCCAAGGAAGACGGCTCCTTGGGAACCACGTCCAAGTTCCCGAATCAAGATAATCCTTGGAGACAAAGTGGACAAGGCCGAAAGCCAATATATATCCGCGAAGATCAAGGTAAAACCGGCTACCAGCGTTGAGTTGATTAGGCGACTTGGCCTTATCACCCAAGGTGTCCTCGTTCGGGCGAATGGAATTCTCGATGATACGAAACGTTGGTCGTGGCAATGCAGCCGCACCCGAGTATTTCATAACATCTTCCTCTTCCCATTTCGCCAAACCTTGATCCTTGATGGCCCTTTCAACGGCCTGACGATTGTCAAAACCTGGATCAAAGATCACCATAACATTCTTCCACGGAAGCTCTACTGGCCAGGCAAAAGTTTTCGCGAGTTGGTTGATTTCGGCACCAAAGTACTTTCTAGCAAAGCTTTCGGTAGACCTAATCGCTTCGACGAGGTTGGTATCTTCAGCTTTGAACAGCACTGGTTTGGCCGTTTCCACGGCGACCAGAGTAGGAACCAGTTCATCGATATGATTCCACCATGGGTGGTTTTTCTTTTCGACTAGATACTGAACAATAACATCAGGAACACCATGAGAGACAAACTGGCGACGAATCGCGAGGGCTTGTTCGAAACGCTGACCAACCATCCTGAGAGCAAGCTCGCTCGCACGGGCTTCGATTTCTGACTGTTGTGTCGAGCTCATTTTGTGAGTCCGCTCCTTTTGCTTACCATATCATCCAAATATTGGTGCTTAATGGCTTACAATCGGATGCGAAAGTGGAGTGATTTACCCGTTTTTCAAGGGTCAAATTACTAATAAGAACATAACACCCAGATAAACAAAGTCAATATCTGCGGTGGCCTTGGTGATCCAAAGTTGGAACCGACTATGTCCTCTAATCTCATACCTCACTGATAACCTCAAAACCACTGAAACTCCCCGTTATGGCTAGGCCAATCACGGTATCAGCCAAACTTTGACTTTTTATTTTCCTAGCTGTTTCATTCAAGGTGGCGCCAGAGCCTAGAGCATCATCTATGAGCAGGATAGTCTTGAACTTTCTGGAATCATCTAGGATGATCGTGGACTTAGCGTTCTCTACTCGATCCTCGAGTTTTGTCAGAGTTTTTTGTGGAACAGATACCTCCGTTTTAACCTTCACCAAGGAAATAGTTGGGATAGTTAGATTGAGTTGTCTTTCTATTTCTCTCATAAGTTGCAATTCCCTTTTCACCGTCGGAGGAATAAAACCAACAGCGTCTATTGACCATTCCTTAATAAAAAACTCAATTCGGGGTTTTATTTCTTCTATCAATTCACGGATAAGCTCCCTACTTTGACTCTGTTTGGCATACAAGAGCATCTGACCGAGTTTGGTCTTTCCAAATCTTTCTATGCTATAAAAATCCAGATAGAATACCATATAAAGTTCCTAGTTGACTAGGAACTAGGAACTGACCGACTTTAAAAGCCAAAGTTGGAACCGATTATATCCTTGGGTTTTTGAAGCGTCTGAGGCGATTATAGGGCTAGGTGTATTTAAAAAGCCTCAAATGTTGACTTGATGTGTTTCCTTCTGGGTATCACATGGTGGAATCAGAACTGTAAAAAAAGAAAGACCTCCGCGAGAGTGACCTGTTAGGGGTCTTTCTCGTGAGGGTCTGGGGGAAACCTGGCTAAGCGGTACTGATGTTCGCATTACCAATGCAGATGCTGAAGGCATTCTGCTGTACCCAAAGACTCGTGATTTGTTCCTGAAGGAAAGCAAACTGTCCCCCCCTGTCGCCCACAAACTTGATCAGAATCACGTTATTACCCCTCATCTCGATATCCTTTATCACAGCCCGCTTCGGACGTGTACCACCAGAGGGGCTAAATGTGGCAGTCCTGCCGATAAAGTCGGCTCTCCGACTAACTATGTCTTGAATGCGTTTTTGGAACATGATACATATGTGGTTGAAAGTTGTGCAGTACATGGTGAGTGTAGCACAGTACAAGTATTATGTCAAGTATTGTGGAGATGCCGGGAATCGAACCCGGGTGCAATCGAGGTGAACCGAACGGATCTACAGCGATAGTAGACTTTGATGTTTAACAACGACGCTCTAAAGAATACAAAACACATCGTCGCGATCTCTTTGTTTCGGAGAAGAGAGTGAGAAGCTCCCCTACCTACATCCAGGTTATGACATCACACTAAGGTCAGGATCCCCCTAGATAGACGCGCACAACTTAAGCGTGTGCGAATGCAAAATCAGATGCCGTGAAATACGGCGATTTGGTGTTAGCATTTCGGATTTGGAACAGATTTACGAGTTATCCCGGCTCGCGCTGCACGAACGGACACCGGCAATTGTCTATGCCGATCATCCCCATTGATTATCAACGATCCTTCATTGCCCTCTCCGCCTCACGATCCCCTTCGCGCTTCATCGTGGTCGCGCGCTTGTCGAATCTCTTCTTCCCGCGCACCACTGCCACGGAGACCTTTACTAAGGGTCCTTTATTATAAATCGAAATTGGCACTACTGTCAATCCCTTACCCTCTTCCATGCTTGCCAGCTTCTGCAACTCTTTTTTATTCAGCAGCAACTTCCTATTCCTGCGCGGGTCATATTCCTTCGGTGTGTTCTTTTCCTGATATGGAGGCACTAATACATTCACGGCAAAGGCCTCCCCACCGCGTACTACCACATGCGAACCCTCCAGCGAACCATGACCTTTCTTCAAGGATTTTACCTCATAGCCCAAAAGCTCTATTCCTGCCTCGAAAGTTTCCAGGATTTCATAGTTGAAGCGCGCCTTCTTGTAATCGACTAAAGTGGCCATGGATGATATCCTAACATATATTATAATGAATTCTCCCACCAAGTGGACACTCTATACCTCTAACGAGGAAGCTTGGGCGGCTATGCTCGAAGATTGCGCCCATGCCACAAAAAGCATCGCACTAGAACAATTCATATTCGTCAATGATGACTTCGGCAACAGACTCATAGAAGTTTGCACGGAACGCGCGGCAGCCGGCGTAGATATTAGGTTCCTTTGGGATGCCGGTGGTAGCTTCACTTTCTTTGGATCGAACATTGCGGAAGATCTCCGAAAGAAACATATCAAGCTCCTCTTCTGGAAAACCTTGATACCCGGATATTTTAAAGTGCCGAATATCCGTTCATGGTTCCTGCGCAATCATAGGAGAACTCTAGTCATAGATGAGAAAATCGGTTACACAGGTAGCATGTGTGTCAAGGATAGTTATAGAGATTGGAGGGACACGAATGCACGCTTCGAAGGTACTGTGGTTGAGCAGATGCAAAATGCCTTCGATCGTATGTGGGCGAGGGCTGATGACAAGAAACACCTGCCATTCAGAGTCACACATCGTGATACAGAATTCGAATATGTTACAAATAACCCCACACCTGGAAAAAGACACCTGTACCGTAGACTTGTTGATGCAATTAGAAATGCTGAACATTATGTCTACCTGACCACTCCCTATTTCGTGCCGACACAACGCCTGGCGCGGGTCATAAAATTGGCAGCGCATAGAGGAGTAGATGTCCGTCTCATCATCCCCGACCGAACCAATCATTTTCTGGCGTTAGATCTAGGAGCCATGTCCTTCTTCAGTACCCTTCTCGAATCCGGCGTTCGCATCTTCCTATATCCTAGCAATGGCGGCGAGACGCTGATACACAGTAAAGCTGGAATAATAGACGGCGAATGGTCAACGATCGGTTCGCTCAACCTGGACCATGTGAGCCTTCTCTATAATTTCGAAGCGAACATCGTCAGCTCAAATTCAAAATTCGCCGAGGAATTGGCAGCACATTTTGTTCGAGATATGAATATATGCAAGGAGGTCAACGCAGCAGAATGGCATGATCGTTTCTTCCTGGAGAAACTGCCCGAATATGCAATCAAGCTAGTTAGGAAGTTCCTATAATAGAAAAGAGGGTCGTGCACAAGCCACGACCCTCGTACAACCCGTAACCTAACGGCTAATGGCGGCTAAGCCATCCCACGATCATCTCCCCGAGAATCTTACAGGCGCCACATACCGCCTGAACACCCTCGAACGTCCATTACAGTGCTCATGCTAGTAAAATACTCCTAAATTACAGCAATCTTGTCAAGACCTCAGCATTTGCTTACTTATTAAACCCATGCTATAAATAACACCTGTAATCCATTGGCTATACGCGTCAAAATCAATCACCAAATTAAAGCCTCGGAAATGCGGGTTATTACCGCAG
This sequence comes from Candidatus Tayloriibacteriota bacterium, assembly GCA_026395095.1. Taxonomy (GTDB): domain Bacteria; phylum Patescibacteriota; class Minisyncoccia; order Phycocordibacterales; family PALSA-1337; genus C7867-002. Next base: position 13,136 of record JAPLZI010000063.1, on the reverse strand, counting down.
ATGGCGAGAATTTGGGCGTACTGCCGATAGCAAAGGCCCTCGAGGAAGCCCGAAACCGCGGTTTTGACCTCATCGAGATTTCGCCGAATGCCACGCCGCCTGTAGGCAAGATAATGGATTATGGGAAGTATTTGTACGATGAAAAGAAGAAGGTAAAGTCAGCAAAGACCCACACTGTCACCACCGAGCTCAAGACTGTCCAAGTCAAGATCGGCACAGGCGAACACGATCTCAATCTCAAAGCCAAAAGGGTTTCCGAATGGCTAGGCGAAGGAAATCGCGTGAAGATCGACCTTTTCCTAGTCGGTCGCTCGAAATACATGGATCTCAATTTCCTCAAGGAACGCCTCGAGAGGATACTAAAATTGATAACCGTAGACTATAAGATCGCCCAGGAAGTAATCAAAGGCCCAAAGGGACTAACTATCGTAGTTGAGAAAAAATAGAAAAACAATTTAAATATATGAGAAAAACAGTAAAATCATACGCCAAGCGACTCAAGGTCACCCGCAATGGGAAGATTTTGGCGCGCAAGGCCGGGCAGAACCATTTCAATGCCAAGGAGCGAACCCGAGCCAGCATGTCCAAGCATCGCATGAATTCTATTCATATGAATAATGATGCCAAGAGCCGTTTCCTTATTAACTTATAAGAAATTAAGATAAGAAACCACCATGACACGTGTCAAAAAAGGAGTTAATGCCCTGAAGAACCGCCGGAATATCCTACGCCAGACAAAAGGCTTCCGTCACCGCCGTTCCACGAATGAAGCCGCCGCTAACGAAGCCCTCGCTCATGCCGGGGCTTATTCCTTCGCTCATCGCCGAGACAAGAAAGGCGATTTCCGCAGGCTCTGGAATGTAAAGATAAACGCCGCCCTTCGTTCTATAGATGAAAAGTACTCATATAGCAAGTTCATCGGTGCAGCCAAGAAGAAGGGTTTGGCTCTCGATAGGAAATCTCTGGCGCATCTCGCCGAGTTCCGACCTGAAACATTTAAGAAAGTAGTTGCTTTGGTGAAATAGGCCTGCAGAAAAAGGAAGTGGGGTGGATGACACTTCGCAGGCGATCCAGCAGGATCGAACCCTGGGAAATTTTTCAGCAGAAAAATTCCGAGATGTAGCGCGAGTCCTGCAGGACTCGACGCGTGTCATGAACTCCACTTCCTTTTTCTGCAGGCTAATTTAGTTCATAGAACACATTTTTATCAGGAATAATCGCATGTGCATCAAGCTCATTGTTCAATCGTTGGGCCAAATGCATAGAAGCGCCCGGTTCACCCATTATTACAAATACTTTTTTCAATCTAGAAGTCCCGGTGGATACAAATTCAACTAGGTGATCGCTATCTTTGTGCGATGAATAACCATACAAAGTTTCAATATGAGCCTTGATGCTGATCTCCCGGCCATGGATCCGGACTTTTCTCGCACCATCTGCCAATTCCCTGCCGAGGGAGCCAACTGACTGATAACCGACGAGGAGAATCGTGCTCCTCGGATCTGGTAGGAAATATTCTTCGTGGCTTATGACGCGCCCACCTATCGACATACCTGAACCGGCTAGGATTATCTTTGCTCCTTTTAATCTTTCTGCATGCCTAGAATCGCCCTGCGTAACGGCGTATTCAAGGCCTGGAAAACTAAAGATATTATCACCCCGATGAATCTGTTCGCGAACATGGCTGTTAAATAGGCTTTCATTATCCTTATAGATCTGCGTGGCTTTTATGGTCATCGGCGAATCAACAAATACCGGCACACGCTCGATACGGCCTGATTCCATGAGATTATTGAGCTCATATAGGATTACCTGAGTCCGATCTACTGAAAAAGCTGGAATAATAAGAGTTCCTCCCCGTCCCAAGGTTGACTTGATCACTTGCTCGAGCTTCCTTAGACGCTCTTCTTTCGGTTCATGATTCCTGTCGCCATATGTGCTCTCTATGGCCAAATAATCAACATCACCTAGCGGTTCGGTATCGCAAAGAAGCGGCGCCGGAGAATTACCGAGATCACCAGAAAAAAGTATCTTTTTGTTTTCACTATTATTTTCATTTTGGCCGACAATCGTTATTTCAATCATTGAAGCCCCCAAAATATGACCAGCATCTTTAAACACAGCAGACACATCGGGCGCCAACGCTAATTGCTCATGATATTGAACAGTCTTCCACAAAGGAAAAACTTGTTGTACATCTTCCAGAACATAAAGTGGTGTTACCCCATCATGCCGAGCTTCTTCTGCCAGAATTCCTACTGCATCATTCAGGATCAATTCCGCCAGATCTCTAGTCTGTGGCGTAGAATAAATAGTCCCGTGAAAACCTTCTTTTACAAGTTTAGGAATACGACCGACATGATCAAGATGGGCGTGCGTAACTAGAAGAGTCTGAATTGAGCTAGGATCATATGAAAAAGGCTCACGATTGACCGCCATCGCCACATGCTCACCTTGAACAAGCCCACAATCGATCAAAATATTCGCTCCATTCGGCGCCTGCAACAAAAAATTCGAGCCCGTTACCGTACCAACGCCCGTCGCAAACATTACTTTTGGATTATTGTTGGACATTTGGATGGTGAAGAGGAGAAGAATATCATCCAGAAAGAACATTCCCAGCGGTAGCCAACAGCTTATCTAATCCTTTAGGCACAAAATCGATACAGCAGTGGAGTTCTTTCTGGATGATATTCTTCTCCTCTCCTCATTTAGTATAACAAAAATACCACCAAGCCGGTGATATTTTCGATAGGTTGCGAGAGTATATTGACCCGCTTGCGCAGGTGGGTGATCTCACACGGAACGCCAAGGCGCCCGCGAATCCGATATAAAATATCATTGATCTCCCGTAAAATTTAAATTTTGTAGAATTTATACTCCTGCAACCTGTATTCATTTTAGACTTCTCCTTGAGGAGCGCAAGCCTAAAAAGTAGTTATGACATTATTCGAGGATTCCGTCCAAGTTAACATCGTAAAGGATAGACTCCTGCACGATTTTATAGCTCATCAATTCTTCTTTTTTGAACCAGTGGTCAATTTCATTTATGGCTTCTTTTACGGATCCAGAGCAATGGACTAGGTTTCTAACAGCTCGTGAGTCAGCATCGCTAGCTGGATATGAGTCAAGCACATAATCGCCTCTGATTGTACCAACATCAGCCATCAAAGGCTCCGTGCCTCCTGTAAGTTTCCTAACAACAGCGACGGCGTGCATGCCCTGCCAAACCATGGCTATGACCGGACCGCTCGTCATATATTTGATGAGATGTCCCAGCGTCAAAGCGTTCATTTTTAGAGGATCCGTATGCGGTGGCTTGAGACCTTTGTCTTCGTACCCTTTTATAGATTTCTGACCATTCTTCATTCGCCATTCTGGATCGAGAGTATAGTGCTCTTCTATAAGATCGGCTGTCGGCACCAGCATCTTTATGCCAACGAGCTTCAGACCCGAGCGTTCGTACCGCTTTACTATCTCTCCGATAAGGCTCCTTTGCAGGCCGTCTGGTTTGACGATAGCTAGAGTTCGTTCGAACTTGGCGTGCTTAATGCCCTGCTTAGCATTCTTGGTGTTTGTTTTTTTCATAGTCTTGAATAATACCTGTTAAAAAGACGCGGCGCAACATTTACGAGCTCCATGTGTTCCCTATATTTTTAAATCGTTAAAATCTCCGGATCACCCTTCGTGATCACGATAGTATGTTCGAAGTGCGCCGACGGCTTTCCATCGGCAGTGCGATAAGTATAGCCATCTCTGTCTAGTTTAATTCTGCGGGTTCCTAGATTGAACATCGGCTCAACGGCGATAACCATACCTGGTTTCAAGACTTCGCCCTGCCCTGCCTCACCATAATTCGGCACATAGGGATCCTCGTGAACATGATAGCCGACGCCGTGACCTGACAATTCCTCGACTATCCCATATTTTCCGGCAACGCCGATACGTTCTATGGCATTCGAAATATCTCCGACGCGCCGACCGCCTTTTGCCTCCTTGATTCCTGCCATGAGAGCCTTCCATGTCACCCTTAGTAAATTTTCGAGGTCTTTTGAGGCATTCCCGGCAGCTACAGTTATCGCGGAATCTGTTATCAAACCCTTATGGACCAAGCCGAGATCAAGGCTGACAATATCACCTTCCTTGATTATCTTCTCTTTTTCGTTCGGAATTCCATGCACGATCTCCTCATTGATGGAGACACAGAGAGAAGCTGGGTAAGGCCTCGGCGCCCCCTCCGGCTTGTAATTCAAAAAAGCTGCAGTATCACCGCCAGCAAGAATGAGCTCCTCGGCTCGGCGATTCAATTCTGCGGCTGTGATGCCTGGTCGAACCATCTTCGCCAATTCGCGTATGATTTCGGCATGACGACGCCCTCCCTCCCGAAGGACCGCTATGTCTTTCTTGGTCTTAATCGTTATCATATATACACACTACTAGAGACCGAGCCGTTCGACAATATCTGCATGAATCTCTTCGATAGAACGCTCGCCATTGATATCCAAAAATTTCACATTCGGGTTGTTGCGATAATATCCTATCGTCGGTACAACATCCTTCTCAAAGGCAACTTTGCGCCTTTCTATCGCCGCATTATTATCGTCCTTACGTCCTTCCTGTGAGCGCAAGGTCAGTCGTTTATGAGACTCCTCGTGTTCAATATCCAAATATATTACCCAGGGAGTGCCGAGTTCATAAAATGGAAATACTGATTCGAGGATCTGGGCTTCCAGAGGTTTGCGTGGCGTCCCATCAAAAACAATATGTTCATTTCCCTTGTATTGTTCAACTAGAACTTTGCCCCAGAGATATATCGGCATGAATTCAGGCATGAGCCAGCCTTTTTCAACTACATTCTTGCCCATTTTTGCCATATGACTATCACCCTGAATAAATTTCCGGAATTCTGCTCCGGTTTCTATATAAACTATCTGATGCACCGGATCTTTTGCCTTGAGCGCTTCGATCAAAAGCTTGGCCTGGGTGCCCTTGCCTGACCCAGCTCGGCCGATAAATATGAACGCTTGTGGTTTCATTGCTAGATTGTAGCACATGAGACAAACTCGGCAAAAAAATCTTCCCAACTAAGGCACTTTTGTTTTTAGGTTTATCTAGTAAAGTTATTGGGTGAAAGGTGTTTCTTTTCCATCTTTAATAATAAAAACTTTGAAACTGACCCCAACCACATCACCATCTTTATTGAAGTGATAGGAACCAAGAGCTCCATCGTAGTTTGGCATATTGCTAATGTACCTAGCCAAATCATCTGTATTAGTCCCAACGGCACCAATAGCCTGAGCAATAATATTAACACTGTCATATCTTGAGGCCATTTCAAACTGACTCACGGGATCAGTATTAAAATTCGTTTTATACTCATTTAGAATCTGATTACCACTTTCTGAAAGTGTTGGACTATCACTCACAAGAATTCCATTCATATATGAGCCACCAGCAGTTATGGCATCCGCCGAAGCAAGAGCATAGTTACCGTGTATAGGTATTACGATTCCGAGCTGTCTTGCTTGTTTAACAATAATACCCCCAATTTGGGCCGAAGTGTTAGGATTAACATACAACACATCAGCACCTGACACTTTGATCTTGGTAAGTATTGATTTAAAATCTGACTGCGAAGTATTGTATACTTCATCATAAACTACAGTTATGTTATTCGTTGCAAAAACCTGCTTCATAATATCTCTAACCCCAAGAGAATAGTCAGTATTTTCAGATATAATCGCAACTTTTTTATATCCTTGAGAAAGGACGGCATTTGCATCTGTTCTTGCCACATCACTGTCAGACGGCGAACTTCTGAAGAAATACTTACTTATACCAGAAAGCTTGGGGTTACTAGAAAATGCCGAAAAAAGTATTACCTTGTTCTGATCAGTGATAGGTGCAGCTGCTAATGTTTCCGAACTAAAGGCTCCTCCTAATATAATCTTTACACCATCAATATTTATCAATTTTTGAACAGCACTAACGGCATCTTTTCCACTACCCTTGCTGTCTTCATAAATTACTTCGATGGTCCTACCTTTAATACCCCCTTTGGCATTAATTTTGTCTACAGCTAGCTTAGTGGCATTTTTTTCTGTAACACCATAGGATGTACCGTCTCCCGAGAGGGGTCCAATAAACCCAATTTTTATAATTTGCGCCTCCCTTTCTCCTGAATTCTTAGAAACTAATAAAATAGCCGCAGCAATGATGATTATTATGGCAACAACGATCCAAGTTGATTTTTTCATCCCTCTATTAAAGCCCCCCCCCTAGTACTTGTGTCAAGCGGATCAGTCCACCTGTCAATCCCCAACATCTTGACTCTTCAATTCTGATTAACATATAATATGCCCCATACCCATGGGACGAAAGTCCTTCACAGTCAGAGAACATCATTCTTAAACTGTAGGTGGGTATACCAAAAAGACTGTCTTAAGTGACGGTTTTTTTGTTTACATGATACGAATTCGGCAAAAAATCCCCCCAACCAAGGCATTTTTATTTTTAGGTTCATCTAGTAAATTTATTGGGTGGACTTATTCAGGGTCTTGACTTCTCGAATTTAATTAGAATATAATTCTTTTGTATCCGTGGAGCGAAAGCTTTTGGACGGTTAAGTCAGAGCGAAAGTTCTTAATACCGCGGCGGATATTACAAAAGGACTCTCATTTGAGGGTCTTTTTGCTATTCATCCATAACGCTCAAATAAAAGTGGTTTCCCGGTTTTGTCTTCCTTATAACAACGCGTACAGTGGTATTCTTGTTTTTGATCCATATTTGTCTTCTAAATACGATAAATTCTATTGATCCAGTGTCCGTCAGCCATACAGGGTTCTTCGCTAGTTTGATTATTCCTGGTGCAAATTTCATGAGCTCCAATCTTCTTATGATTTTCACGGGAGGCCGTCTGTGTCCACTGCTATCGAATAGAATATGATGGAACCCTTTAGAATTGAATATAATATCTGCCTTGAGACATGAACAATAGACACTCTTGAGAGTTTTATACCAATTCCTGACCTCATCAATATGTTTTTTGAGCTCTTCGTTTTCCACCCGTGAAGCCTATCAAACAGGTGTTCAAGAAAACTTCAAAAAAGGTTCAAATTTTAATGAAGAAAAGTTCAAGAAATAATGAATTTTTGTTCAAAATTTTATGAAGATTCTATTTCGGTGACAGGAGGTTTGGCTTTTTGCGAATCAGTCTATTTTCCTCCAAGCATCACTGCCTTGCCATTTTGGATCTCCCAGATTCCAACAGGCACACTAAAGTTTCCTGAATCCAATGTTTTAATAACATCACCTGATTTGCCGGAATAATTAGTTAATC
>JAPLZI010000063.1:0-5767 GCA_026395095.1 Candidatus Tayloriibacteriota bacterium | reverse complement strand
GAAGCATCTTTTTTGCTCTCATGAGCACTGACAAGAATGTTCATCGCATCGTATCCTTCTGGAGCCGTCCTGGCATTGAATCTAATATCTGGAAATACCTTTTCGAAACGATCTTTATAGGAAAGGTCAGAAAGTTTGACATCAGTAAACCAATCCCCCTCAAAAATACCGGAATCTGCTGAAATCGCCAGAGTGCCCAAACCGGAAACATTTTTGATACCCTGTGATTTGAGGGTCGTCCCAAGAATATCCAAGGAGGGTGGAAAGGCAAAAGCCAAATATACATCGGGGTTTGTAACACGAGCCTTGGCTATTACAGTCTTGAAGTCTTTGGTGGTTGGATCATCAATTATGAGATTAAAGCCAGGATGATTTTGGGCAATGATCGCAACTTTCTTAAGTCCACGGGAAACTGCTTCATCAACCCACGCTCGAGATTCTATTTCAGGAAGAGCCAGGTAGATAAAGTTAGTCTTATTCCCTTCTGTAAGCCGAGTGTCAACACAGATACAAATATGAGGTATGCCAGCGGCTGTCACAATCGGCTTTACTGCATTACCTGTACCTGAAGTGGTTGTGATAATCGCACTAACCTTATCGATATTTACAAGTTTTTGCGCGGCACTGGCTGATTGAGCAGGATTTGTTCCGTCGTCCTCAAAAATGACTTCGTATTTATTGTTAGCCTTTGGAAAATTAACAGCAAAATCCTGTTTCGCCAATTCAATACCTTTTATAAGTGACACGCCATATCCAGATGCTCCCCCAGTAAGAGGGGCAACAACACCAATCTTTATGGTTTGGGCCTGGCCATTTCCTGAATTCCTAATAACCAATAAAATAATCGCAACAACAACCACAGCTACAACAATCCAAGTTGATTTTTTCATTCCTCTATTAAAGCCCCCCCCCTAGTATCCTTGTCAAGCAGGAGCCTCAATTTCAATGATGAGTCAAGCTCACATTTTTTGCCATAGTGAGTTCAACAAGTAAGTGCATCACTCTGCTAACCTAGAGAGTGCCATGAATTACAAGCATTTTACGATCGAGGAACGCGAAATTATTCAAGCAATGAGGTGGAGAGGGGTGTCGCTCCGTGAGATATCTAGGATGTTAAAAAGGTCGTCATCGTCGGTGTCCCGTGAAGTCAAGAAGAACTTCACGGAGGAAAAGAAGGTATATACGCCAAGATTGGCTCACAAACGAGCCTTGTTCAAACGGACACGCCGCGGTCGCGAGGAACACTTGAAGAATGATCGTATTCGCTCATACGTCATCACTCACCTAGAAAGAAGGTGGTCTCCGGAGCAGATATCCAATTCGATCAAGCAGGACCTAAACGAATGCATATCTCACGAGGCCATATATCGATTCATATATGACAGGGTGGCGAGCGGCTCCAATATCACAAAGACCGGGGTTGAAGATTTGCGACCATACCTTAGACGCAGACGGCGTATACGCATGGTACGCGGAGCTAGAAAGTGTCAAAGGATATGGAAAACAAAGGGTCCTTCGATCGATGAGAGGCCGAGGGAGGTCGAGACGCGAAAGACACCCGGGCATTGGGAGGGAGACTCCGTAGAGTCTGTTGATCACAGACCCGGTATCAACACTTTGGTCGAGAGGAAGGTCGGATTAGTATTCATCACGAGATTGAGAGGCAGAAGCTCTGAAGCAACAGTGGGAGCCATGGCATTAAGGTTCAAAGATGTACCTGAGAGATTTAAAAAGACCGTCACTCTCGACAATGGTCCGGAAAACAGGGACTGGAAATCAATTGAAAGCGAGATTGGCATCAAGTGCTACATGGCTCATCCATATCATTCCTGGGAGCGCGGAACGAACGAGAACACCAACGGTTTGATACGGGATTACTTTCCCAAGAAGACTGACTTTAGTATCATATCTGATGATGAGGTTCGATTTGTCGAAGACGAACTCAATTCACGGCCGAGAAAAAGACTCGGCTGGAAGACCCCATTACAAGCCTGGAGTGATGCACTTCAATGTTGAATCTGCAAATAACATTCTTTACACATCGCTACTCTCATTGTCACATAACAGCTCAGTGGAGCCACAATACGCCACAAAAACAAAAAATTACACCATTTCCTGTCAAGAATGTATTCCGTAATCATGAATCCCGCCCAATTATACAAACCTTTATTTGATTTATCTTTTCTCTATAATATTCAGCTAGAACAAACCCAAAATTACCCCCCCCCTATTTGACTGCATCAGCAATCATTCCCAGTACTCCCTATCCTAGTACTCCCTCATCGCAACTTGGGCCTCGATTTTCTTCAAGAGATCCAAAACAACTGAAACGACGATTAGGAGAGCTGTACCACCGACAGCGAAGGACTGCGTGGCGTCAGGCGAAAAGACCTGAATAATGAGTGGCAGAATAGCTACGATACCGAGGAAAAGCGCGCCTACTAGAGTGATGCGAGTTACGATATTACCAAGATAATTCTGTGTGTGTTCGCCAGGCCTAACTCCAGGAATAAAAGCGCCGGACCGCTGGAGATTTTCCGAGATCATCTTAGGATCGAAAGTCACCGCAGTATAGAAATAGGTGAAAAGGACCACCATGATGAAATAAAGGATTCCATAAGTCCATGATGGAGGCGTAAGCAGCCCGACAAGTGTTTGAGACCACGACGAAACGAGTGGGTTAGCAGTCCATTTGGCCAGAGCATTGAAAATGACCTGCGGGAACAAAAGTATTGAAAGTGCGAATATGATCGGGATCACTCCTGATTGATTGAGGCGTAGTGGAATATATGAGGAAGCACCACCATAGACTTTGTTGCCACGAACTTGTTTCGAATAAGTGACCGGCACCGAGCGCTCCGCTTCTGTGACATAAACAACCCCTGCTGTAGCTATGACAGCGACGGCGAGAACCACGATATAAAACGGTAGATTCTGCATACCAGAAGCAATAAGCTTTTCATAGTTCTGAATAACACTCATAGGAAGGCTGGAAACGATACCAGCAAAAATGATCAGAGACACTCCGTTGCCAATGCCGTATTCTGAAATAAGCTCACCGAGCCACATGAGCAATAGAGAACCACCTGTGACAATAATGACGTTTATAACAAAAGCGAAAGTCCCGAGATGCGGAAGAACATTTTGTGACTGGAATAGGATTATGAAACCGATAGCCTGAAGCACCGCCAATGGAACTGATATAACTCGAGAATATTGAGAAAGTTTGGCGCGACCGGCCTCACCCTCTTCATGCATAAGATTTTTTAGGCTTGGCACAACCATCGTAAGGACCTGAAGAATAATCGAAGCAGTAATAAATGGACCTACTCCCAACATAACAATGGAGAGGTTCGAGAGCCCGCCGCCCGAGAAGATGTTCAGGAACCCGAAGAATTGGCTGGAATTCAACAGCGTCGCCAGAGTGGCAGGATTTACTCCTGGAATCGGAATAGCCGCCAATACTCGGAACAAAACAAGCATACCGATCGTAAAACCGATTCGACGACGTAGGATCGGGTCCTTAAACGCTAGTGTGATTTTTGAAAAAAAGTTTTGCATTCTTGGTGATGTTTATTTCTTTACAACTTTTGTTGGAATCTTTGTCGGAATTTTCTTCGGGTAGGAGATCTTTACTTCGGTGTAATCAGTCACCGCCCCGCCAGCCTTCTCGATCGCCTTTTTCGCGGAATCAGAAATCGTGCATCCTGACACTTTGAGAGCGATCGTTATCACTCCTTCGCCAAGGATCTTCACTCGCGGAATCTTACCAGACCATGTAGCGACAACACCTTTTTCGATGAGCGTCACCGGATTAACCATATCACCCGCCTTGAAAGCACCCTCTAGAGCCCTCAAATTGACCACCACAGGCTTTTGGAGATTAGTCTTGACTGTCTTGTTGGAGTTCTTGCCACGGCCGCGGAGTTTGGGTAGCTTTTTTATGATATCGCGCCACTCTGGACGGCGTTTATTACCGGCGCGGGCTGTCTGGCCCTTACCGCCGCGGCCTGAAGTCTTGCCGCGCTTGCCACCACGAGCGACTTGCATGCGCTTTCTGTTGGGATGTGTCCTTTTTAGTAGATTGGTTTGCATGTTATTTTTTTTGACCGGAATTCTGGACAGAATTTGTTCTCGGAATTTTTATGAGCTTATTCAGAGCTTCGATGGCTACGCGCGCATTGTTGAGTCGGTTCTTGCTGCCGGAAAGAATCTTGGCACAAACATCCTTGATGCCGGCGAGTTCGATAACTGCACGCGCTGAGCTTCCTGCCACAACACCACTTCCTCGGGCTGGGAAGATCTTGATGCGGGCACTGCCGAGCTTGGCTTCAACAGCATGAGGAATAGTCATAGAAGCCGACAGAGGAACACGGATGATATGCTTCTTGGCTTCACGAGTTGCTTTCTCAACTGCAGAAGCTGTGTCGCCCCCCTTTCCTAGTCCGACACCGACACGACCCTTCCTGTCTCCTGCTACGACGGCGACGCTGAAATTCATGCGGCGGCCGCCAGCAGTAACACGAGTGACACGGCGAATATCTATGATCTTCGAATCAAACTCCGGCTTCACGCGTTCGCGGTTATCTCCACCGCGGCCGCCGCGACCACCTCCGCGCTGACCAGAACCACTACCAGTTCTTGCACCTCCGGGACCGCTAGCCTGACCACCACGGCCGCCATGTCGAGCTGAATCGCGCATGCGTTTGCCCGGTGTAACCTTACCGCTTGGAGCAACAGCAACTACGGCCTCAACCACTTCAGCCGTTTCAACAGCCTCAACAACCTCTTCTACAGGCACGCCTGTAGGAGGTACCTTCAAGTCAACCACCATGTCGGCGGCACCTGTATTATCTTTATTTTGTTTTATTTCTTTTGCTGGCATGATATTAAAATTCCAATCCTCCCTCTCTGGCGGCATCGGCCACGACCTTGATCTTACCTATGTACAAATAACCGCTTCGATCAAAAACGACCTTGGTTATCTTAGCTGCTTTTGCCTTCTTGGCAATATCCACACCAACAGCCTTGGCTCGTTCAACCGGAGTCTTGGCGCCCACTACTTTGCGAGAATCAGTGGATACCAAAGTAACACCCTTAGTGTCATCTATGATCTGCGCATACAAATATTTGTGGGACTTGAAAACCGCGAGACGAGGCCTTTCGGCGGTACCGCTTATCTTGGCACGGATTCGTGCCTTTCTCCTCTCGAATATCATTGCTTGTTTCTGGATGGTTTTCATATTGGTAGTTTTTTTGGCTTTAAATGATTTATGCAGCCTTCTTACCCTGCTTCCTCCTTATCACCTCATCGGAATATCTGATGCCTTTTCCGAGATATGGCTCCGGTTTCTTCTTCGAACGGACATCAGCAGCGAACTGGCCGACTTTCTCTGCGTCAATTCCTGAAATCGTAACGGTATTCTTCTCGCTTTTGACTAGGAGTCCTTCTGGTATTGGCATGTTGATCTGATGGGAAAAACCAACAGCAAGTACTAGGTCCTTGCCTTTGACATCAGCCTTGTAGCCGATACCTTCGACTATGAGCTTTTTCTCATAGACCTTGTTGACTCCAGCAAGCATATTCCTCAAATGAGAAGCGTAAGTGCCTATCATTGCGCGTGTAATGATGGAATCATTTGCAGGGGTGAGAGTCACTGTTTCCTTTTCAATGGCAACATTCACCATCGGTCGGAAAGTCTTCGTGAGAGTGCCAAGGGGTCCTTTTACAGAAATGACTCCTCCCGAATAGCTGACTTCGGTCTTG
>JAPLZI010000068.1 GCA_026395095.1 Candidatus Tayloriibacteriota bacterium | reverse complement strand
CGCATGACTTTCCTGCGATTGAAAGTGCTGTTGGGGCGGGTGGCGCCACTATCCACCATCTTGACTTGCATTAAGATTTTCAAGGTTTAGAATTATAAGCAGGTACAGAAAGCTCTCCGAAATTCGTAATCGCGCACCAGTCACTAATGGTGCCTAGACCTGTAACAGGCTCGTTTCGACACTTGATTCCAGCTAGAAAAGAAATCTACTAACCCTTATAACAATTGGGTTATTTGCGTTTCCTTTCGTAGCTGTTTTTTGTACCCCAAAAGGGTATGAATGACTCAAGTGTATATAGCAAAAACTTAATAGACCGGATAACCGCTTACTACGAAAAGCTGGGTGTTTTGCTTACACCAGAACAAGCCGAGGAGTATCTAAACTCCCTGGCTGATCTATACGAGTCGTTCATTGAGTTCGCAAAAATTCCATGAAGACTCCAGAAAACACAACTCATTTTCTGGTACACAAAAGCGGTGAGATTGAGCCGGTAGTCGCTACCGACATCAGAATTAGCCGATGGGATTGGGAAAAGCAGGAATATCAATATCTCTCTGCTCTGTCGGTCAAAGTCTATGACAAAGATCTGAAAGTATCCGATTCATACCAAGTACCCCGTCACATTGAAAAGAAAAGCGGTAAGCGCGGTGTCATCAAAAAGTATTCTTTCGGTGCAAGTCGTCGCTGTAAATTCTTCATGCGAAATACCGGACACCTGATGAAAGTGATGGTCACGCTCACATATCCGAATGATTACCCATACATCTGGGTCTTGGAATTCCAAGAAAGAGGCGCACCTCACTTTCATATTCTCGTTGACAAGGAAATTCCACATCAGGATGTAGCAAAATCCTGGTATCGAATTGTCGGATCAGGAGATGAAAAACACCTCAAAGCCGGTACCGAAGTGAGAGCCATCCGGGCCAAGGATTCCATCGGATATTACCTCACCACTTACATGGAAAAAGCCAGACAAAAGTCAGTGCCTCAAGAATATGAAAAGGTCGGTCGATTCTGGGGAAGCTCAAAAGGTTTATTACAGGAAAAGAAGATGAAAATATATGGCAAAAGAGAAGATATTTACAGATTGAAAAAGAGCCTACGCATTGCTCGCCGGTATGATCAAAGCCAGAAGAAACAATGGGAAAAGCGAGCTAGAGCCAAAGGTAAAAAGAGAAACAAATTCAAGAAATACTACAGCAAATCATATTCATTACACATCATTAACAGCGACAAAATGAAAGACGAACTATCAAAGCACGGGATCGATCTGTTTCCGTATCAACTAGCGGACAATGCGCCCGTCCCCGATTCGCGCGAGCGGCGGGGCGGGCGCATGACGCCAGATGTTCCAGAGACTCAAGAAATACAATTTCCAGAAACCTACGAAGACTGGCTGGATCGCAAAGGCCTCTACTGACCATCCTGCCTCCCTTGGTTTATCTATACAGTCATATCAGAAGAAAGTAACAACAAGAAAATCGTCAAAAACATCCAAAAGTTATTCACTTTTTATCAACCATTTGCCTAATCAAAAACAAAGCGTAAAATTCACACCATGAAATATATCCTCTACTGTCGAAAATCCACTGAATCCGAAGACCGCCAAGTTCTTTCTCTTGAATCACAGGAAAAGGAGCTTATGACCATAGCTAAAAACAATAACCTTGAAGTCGTTTCTGTTTTCAAAGAAAGTAAGTCCGCCAAAGCTGAAGGCCGTCCAATTTTCAACCAGGTCTTGAAGCTCATCACCTCCGGCAAGGCTGATGCGATCATCTGCTGGAAGCTCGACAGGTTAGCTCGCAATTTCATTGATGGCGGCAAGGTTATTGATCTACTCCAGAAAGGAATCATCAAAGAAATCCGTACCTACGAAACCACCCATTTACCGACTGACAATGTTCTACTACTCGCTGTTAACTTCGGTATGGCCAATCAGTACATTCGAGACTTGAGTACCAATGTAAAACGAGGTATCCGGACCAAACTGGAAAACGGTCAATGGCCAAACTATGCACCATTCGGTTATAAGAATGACAAAGCAGACAAAACGATTAAAATCGACACGAAAAGATCGCCGTATGTTAAAAGAATCTTTCAACTATACTCAACCGGAGCATATACCTTGAAGCAGGTTGAGGAGATTCTTTTCCAGGAAGGCTTGAGAACAAAAGGTGGCTTCAGATTGAAAAAGTGTCAGATCCACCGTTTCCTGCAAAATAAATTCTATGTCGGTCTCATGGAAAAAGACGGCAAGCTATATCCGGGTAAGCACAAGCCCATCATCTCTCAAACCCTATTCGATCAAGTGCAGGAAATCCTCAATCGTAAGAGCAGTCCCAAGCCTCAAAAGCATTTCTACTCCGCCAGAGGATTTCTTACATGTGCTTCCTGTGGCTGTATGTTAACCGCTGAAACTCAAAAAGGCTTCGTTTACTATCACTGCACAAACGGTAAGGGTAATTGTGATGAGCATAGAAGTTATCTGAAAAACACGGATATTGATCAACTGCTTTCTAATCTATTCAACAATCTCAAATTCGATGAGGAATATATTCAAATGGGCTATGAGGCTTTCAAAGCTAGAAATGACAGTAAGAATAACTACGCCAAGTCTTCACTAGAATCCCTCTCAAACGAATTAAACGCCCTTACCGACAAAGAATCCCGCCTTGTCGATGGATATGTATCACAGCTCATTGCAGAGACGATTTACAAGCAGAAAAAGTTAGAGATTGAAAACCAAAGAGCCACTCTTAACAACCAGATCAAAGAAATCCAGGCAAAAGGAGGCATATCCGAAGTCACTCTCGAACAGATCAAGAATGTGTTTCTGGAAGGAAGTAGAGCCGCGGAAAAATATCTGCTCGTGGATGAACAAGAAAAACGAAATATGCTGAAAAAGTTACTTTCGAACGCTTCAGTCAAAAACAAAAGCGTGGCTCAATACTTATTCAAAAATCAGTATCAGGTGCTCGCTTTGGCACCCAAAAACACTGATTTGAATACGATGCGGAGAGGGGGAGATTCGAACTCCCGAGGAGCTTGCGCCCCTGCCACTTTTCGAAAGTGGTGCATTCGACCACTCTGCCACCTCTCCGGACGGTTCTCACTCTAGCATTTTTTGCGGGATTTTCAAAAAGATGTTATCGTTTCACTTGTCTGGCCCTATCGTCTAACGGTTAGGACACGGCCTTTTCAAGGCTGGAATCGGGGTTCGATTCCCCGTAGGGCTACTCGTAGATTTTCTGAACCTTTTCTGCTAAAGTTACCCGAGTTCGATCAAGCGCGATTAGCTCAGTTGGTAGAGCGACCCCTTGACGTGGGGTAGGCCAGGGGTTCGAGTCCCTTATCGCGCACAGATAAAACAAATAAGACCTAAACGAAAAAACGACCCTCTCGGGTCGCTTTTTCCGACTCTTGCGAGTCTAAAATTTAGGCGAGCTTTACGTTCTTGGCTGAAGGACCCTTTGGGCCATCTACAACCTCGAAGGTAACAGCTTGACCAGTCTGCAGGCTGTCAAAAGCGACACCTGAAAGATCTTTCGAATGGAAGAAGAGGTCCTTCACTTCGCCTTCGCGAGCGATGAAGCCAAATCCCTTATCGGTAAGAGTCTTGATTGTTCCTGTCATCATATTTGTTGATATTTTAATTTTAACTTCAAAGAAATTCGACTTGGCTTCTTGAAGGTGCCATTGTAGCATATATAAACTTTTTGTCAATCTTACAGCGGTAAGCAATCATATGACTAAAATTCAATCTTCCCTTCCGGTGAATATAGCTCAACTGCCTGAATATTTTTATATTGTGTCAAAGTATCATTCAAAACGGACATCAAATGCCCATTCTCGCAGCTACTCAATGCGCTTATCGGATAGCCTGTTGGCATCATGTTGCTATCTAGCATAACTCTCGCAATACCGTTTGAAACGTTAACGGATTTGTATACACCATATCGAGAAAGCTCTCCCACAAAGAGAACCTTCAGTGAAGCATCCGCTACAGCCACTGTTTTTGGGATCTGGTAGGTCACCTTTTGAGTAACACCACAATCACTCGTTCTAGCGATCTCCTTATTCTGGACATACAGGTTTATCGACATCATTTCAGGCTCTTGTGTATGTATGTAGATGGATATTCCAACAGTTACAATCAATAATACGACAATGATCGATACTATGACCACGTAAATTCTATGGGTTTTATTCATACATAGCAGTCTACCAGAAATAGAAGAAAATTCTTGTACCACAACATTGACTTCTAGACACCTTGGCGTATCATTTCATTCGGACCATTTCCAATAATGAATACTCTATTATCTGACCGTGAGACAGAGGTTTTGAGAGGTGTAGCGAATGGTTACATTTCGAAGGAAATCGCTGATAATCTAGGAATATCAGTGAAGACAGTCGAGAAACACAGGGAAAGAATACTCTGGAAGCTCAGAGAAGTGCTCGGGGTCGAACATGCAAATGTCGCAGATATGACCCACTTTGCCATCTCTCACGGATACGTTGAGCTCAAGTACCGCCCGCCCACCTTCAGTGACTGTCCTCAACCTACTCATCAGTTCGCGCATGCCGCCGGCGAATAGCGCGTTTCTCCGATAACAGCAGAACCTGGTCCCGCACCAGGTTTTTTATTTATGCGACTTTGTTATGTGTAAAAGTTATTACTGTTATTTTGTTAAAAATATATAGAGGTAAAAAATTATAAAAAATGACACAAAGTATATTAATGCGTATAAACCATATATATTATGTGGAGTATAGGCTACCTTATTAGCTTCCATATATTCTGATGGATGTTTCCCGTAAAAATATTCTAAAATAAGTGATACTATAAATCCTATAATTACGATCGTATAAAACCAAAAATTTTTGTTACCACCAAATACCCCGGCAAAAAAGTCAGGTGAAAATAGGTACAAAAGTGTACTTATAAAAATAGAACTAACTATTGTGACGATAATAAGTTTTTTATGCACGACTGAGAGCAACAGCAATTATATTAACCACATTCAATACTGTGGAAATTATCCCTAATGTTAGTCCTGCTGTTCCCCATGTTCTAGAGCCCCCTTTTCTGGCCTGAAATCCAAGTAGAACGGCAATAATTGCCGCAACTAATCCGATTGTTAATGCTACTAATGCAGGTAGCTTGATGTAAAAAACACCCATCCACACCCAAGGAAAAAAGAATATGACGGAAATGATGACACTTATAATACCTTTAAAGGATGGACTCATAATATTATTAGTTATTAGTTAACTATCAAATTATAACATTAAATCTGTGACCCTCGTCAGTGAAAATTGGAACCAACTGTACTTTTATTTGACTAGGCTAGATCTCGACAAAACACTTCCTTCACCCATTTTTTGTCCACAGAAGGATCTATCTCATATAGGCATAGCCGGTCAAAACTAAGAATGTCAGGAATGTCTTTAATCCCAGCTTGTTCCTCTTTACTTCTGAATAATGTGACATGGGGATGGAAACTTTTGTTCTCGCGCTCAGGTCTAATTGAATTCGTTAGATCCTTTAGCACTTTTAAAATATTTTCGTGCTTTTCTAATATCCCATCTTTTTTTACATTCAAAACAATAGCATCCCCTATTTTGTCGATACCATCTGCTTTTGCTTGCATATTAGATATATCAAACTCTTCTATAGATTTTCTTAGAAGATCTTCAGACACACCCTCTTTTAAGACAAAACGACCTCTCAAGGTCAAATGAGGAGCAAGGGCATCTATAATCTTCTTGCCGGTATATTTAAATCGTATCGATTCTATTTTTTCTTTGGCCTCCCCTGACACCATTAGTAATAGAATAAAGTTTTTCATTCATTTATTTTAACACCAATTCTGTGACTCTAGTTCCTCGTTAGTGGATATTGGAACCATGTCGTTAGTATTCTTTTGAAATTTCATACTTTTTAAAATACTCCAAAATCTCATTCCAGTCCCTAACTCTCACTACATTCAGAGATAATTCTTCTTTTTTGTTCCAAGAATATTCACCAAAGAGAAGACCTTTTATTCCTATAGAAGCCGCGGCTTCAACATGCTTTAGTTGATCGTCAATCAAAAAATCTGCTTCAGCATTTTTTGCCAGTGACGCCTTGGTTAACTTGAGCCTGTCCTTACCGGGAGTATCAAAGAATCCGGCAAATACGACATCATCAAATATTTCAGAATAATACTTCTCTATCCAACTTCTAGTCAGCTTCTCTATGGACAAACGCCTGCTAGTTATTAATACCAATTTAAATCGAATCTTTAGATCCTTGAGAACTTCCTGAGCTCCGGGGATAACTTTGTACGTATAAACGTGACCAGATTCATGAAATTCACTGGAACGCCTTTCGGCTTCTTCGTGATCTACTTTCCACAATTCAGCCCAACGTTCATGATAATCATCTGTTGTTAAATGTGTTCCGAATCTCTGATTACTAAATTCTATAAACGCGGGCGCATTTGCTGCAATAACATCATCAATATCGATTGCAATAATTGGTTTGGTTTTCATTATAAATCTGTGACCCTACGGGGAGTCGGCGACTACGTCGCCAAGTGACTTTCTAGTTTGTTCGGACTCGACATACTCGTCCTCACAAACATCGAAAGTCCTTTCGACTCCCCGACGCTCGCACGCAGGTGCGAGCTTAGGCTCACACTCGCTACGCTCGTGTGACCCACATTATACAGGATTGGAAACAGATCATTGCTGAAATATATACCTGGCATCAATTTAGTAAAGCAAATTTTGAGAAAGTCTAAATTAATTGCTCTTGTCTGATGGTGGAGCTTCTATGTCACCGTCAAACTTTTCGGCACCGATCATCTTCCATTCATTAGTAATAACATCGTATTTAAAACCAATATTTTTTAATCGATCTATGTAGCCACTTCCTAACGTGGTGGTGATACTCTGTATCTTATCTTCTATCTGGCCTATTGCATCAAAAAGTTTCCCCTCGGAAATATTATCAAGATAGAAATTAAATGTCTGTTCTCGTTTTTCGTCTGTTACCCTCTTAACTTCGATCTTGAGACCCCAAGCATTTCCTTTCTGTCTGTTATTAGAAGTAAAGAATTTTTTGAGTGGCGTTATCGCCTTAATAAATGCACCCCATGCGACATTACCAATAATCCCTGAGACCGCCATCGTGACCAGTGTATCCGCGTAAAGTAATTGCCTAATATATTCCAGCGCCTCTTTGATTTCAGGAATACCTAGTGGGGCTTTAGAAACTATCGGTCCTCTTGGAGGTTTTTCAATATCAAAAATAACTGAGTCCCCGATTTCTTTTTTTGTAGAATCGAGTAGGTCTTTGTTATTTGCCTTATTTTTTACATGTATAGTAACTATTGGCATAGTGAAGTATTTGATATTATACGTTAATCTTAGATTATATGGAATTCATTAATTTTTCACCACAATTTGGATATGCAATCTCAAAAAGCCTAGACGGCATCGCCAGTGGTGGCACGACTGGACTATGGGGTATGAGAGCTCACAAACTTTATGGCAGTTGCAGAGAAGAGGTTTATCCTACTGACAATACACTTCTGGAAGAGGAGTACTCAAAATATTCCAGGATACCAATTGCTGCATTCTTAGATGCTGAAAAATATAAAATTGATTATTACCAAAGATTGTATTCTCTCGAGGATTGCATGTATGCAATTACAAAAGCATATGGAATTGGTTTTGATTTTGATATTTTTGAAAGTATTAGAACAGTACCGCAAGGACGTATTAGTTTACCTAAAATAGGAGAAAAGTGTCTTGGTTCACACTCAGTCTACGTCAGTGGATATTCCGCGGCAGATGGAAATGAAAGATTCTTCCATTTTATAAACAGTTGGGGAGCTGAATGGGGTGATAATGGTCGAGGTTACATCCCGTTCAACTACTTTGAGCAAGGTCTTGTATCAGCAGCCTGGGCTGTTGGTCATGATAATCCTATCGAGACAAAAAAATACAGTCTGAAGACAAAGAAGAAAGTAGTTATTGATATACATCATGCCTCATATCCTTCTCTGCGGTATAGTAAGTATCCATTATATGTAATTGATATTTACCTAAGAAATCTCCGAGTGGGCTGTGTACATATGAGTCCTATTGATGAAAAACATATGGAACTGGAGGAATTCTATATTTTGCCTCAGTATCAGAATCAAGAAATTGGAACTACAGTTATCAAGCATGTTGGCAGAGGATTAAGATCAAGCGGTTTCTCAAAATTGACAGGGTGGATAGGGGCTCAAGATATTATCAATGACCGAGAGGAACAAGTTAAAGCATTCTTCAAGAAAAATGGATTTACGCTAACAGAAGATAATTCACGATATCGTGATTCCGTTTATAGAGTCGAAATCGACTATAATAAATATCATGGATGATTACGAATCTACAATTGAGGCCTGCATTAGAGCCCTATCTCAAGCCCCTATTATCATAGCGTTTGACTGCTTTGAAAGTATTTATTCGGCTAAAGACGGCCATGTTCCATTACCTCAAATAGGTGAGAGAAAGATTGGCTCTCATTGTGTCTGTATCTACAAATATTCGAGAGAAGAGAAATGTTTTTATTTTAGGAACTCTTGGGGGAAGGACTGGGGAGATAAAGGTAATGGAACTTTACCATTCTCATATTTTGAACATGGCTTAATCAATGAGATTACTCAGGGAATAATAACACCGAGATAGCGCTATTTCCTTTTCCGCAGCTTCTCCAAGTCTTTTGGCATATACCGGGTAAGATTGCCTCTAAAGACTATGTCATTTTACATATAATCAAGAGATTGTTTTTTGTTTTTTTGGTATAATGCTTGCAATGAAAACAAATTCACCGTCGAAAAAATTAATCGTCGTCTCCCTGTTCTCCGGATGCGGAGGCCTTGATCTTGGTTTTAAGGGTGGATTTAAGGTATTGGGAAGAACCTATCGCCCAAAAGATTTTGATATAGTATGGGCCAATGATTTTGACGAAAACGCTTGTTTAACTTACTCGAAAAACCTCAAAGACCCTATCGTGTGCGGAGATATCGTTAAATTATTGAAGGATGAATATCCCGACATGCTTAGCCCAAGAATGCCGGAACAAGCTGACATCGTATTGGGAGGATTCCCATGTCAAGATTTTAGTCTCGCCGGCAAACGAGAAGGATTCGAAGGTAAGCGTGGCGTACTTTACAGAAGCATGGTTGAAACGGTCAGAAGACTAAGACCGGCCATCTTTCTGGCCGAAAACGTTAAGGGACTATTGAGCATGAATAACGGTGAAGCGATAGAAATCATAAAAAAAGATTTTAGCGATTTAGGATACGAAGTAGTTCACAAATTGCATCATGCCGCTGATTTCGGAATTCCACAAAACCGCGAACGCGTTATAATCGTGGGCACCGACAAGAGAAGAGGATTGCCGGCGTTTGAATATCCAAATCCGACTCATGCGAAAAATAGATGGGTTACCTTGGTAGAAGCAATTGGCGACCTGTCCGGTAAAAAAGAGGGGGCAATCGATAATCATTTCTGGTCAAAGGCTAAAATGTTCAAAGGAACTCAAGGAAACACCGTGACTGAACGCGGAAAAATTGCCCCTACCATGAGAGCCGAACATCATGGTAATATCGAATGGCATTGGAATGGAAAGCGAAGGTTATCCGCTCGTGAAGCGGCTAGAATACAGACGTTTCCCGACGACTTCATCTTTTACCCTTCCACTTCAAGCGCTTATAAACAAATCGGAAACGCGGTGCCGCCCGTATTAGGATGGCATTTGGCGACCGCCGTCGAAAAGTTTTTGGATAAACATTTAAACAAAAATGATATACGTAAACAAACACGAGGTATCGGAGAAAGAATTCCTGTCCTTGCTTGAAAGCACGAAGCAGGAAATCGAAGCTTACCTAAAAAATAAAGGTCTTCCTTCGGGAATGAACGGCGAATCTTTTGAGGATTTGGTTTTTGCACAAATGGTTAAGTCGGCAATCGGAAGCGAATTTGAAGGTCATGTCGAGCAAACAGGTGCTCACGCCTTTCCGGACATAATCGCCAAAAAGCTTTACGGGGTTGAAGTAAAGATGACTATTGGCGATAAGTGGGTATCTACAGGTAATAGCGTTCTTGAAACAACTAGAGTCGAAGATGTCAAAACTATATATCTATTTTTCGGTAAATTCGGAGACCATTTTGAAGCAAAGTATCGCAAATACGAGGAATGCATGTATGAGGTTGGCGTCACTCATTCTCCGAGATACAAAATTGACATGAACTTGCCGAACGGAAAATCGATCTTCGATAAGCTCGGCGTTTCTTACGAAACTTTTAGACAAGAACAGAGCCCGATCAAGAGACTGAAAAAATACTATAGAAGTCAGTTAAAAGAGGGGGAGGAATTATGGTGGATTGATCCAACTGCCGAGGACGTTTCAGTCAGTCCAGTTATAAAATCCTTTAAGTCTTTAGAGGAATCGGATAAGGAAAGATTCACGAATGAAGTCATGGTGTTGTTCCCCGAAATATTCGGAAACAGCAGCGTTAAATTCGAAAGGGCCGCGGCTTATCTAATAACGAACTACAACGCCGTATCTTCCAGTCTGCGTGATAATTTCACAGCCGGCGGACAAGTCAAGATAAAAATCGGCAAGAAGAAAATCACGGTTCAGAGACTTTGTTACAATTTATTTCTGAGAGCTAAACAAGTGAAAAACACGGTAGAAGACATGCCTCGAGAAAAGCTTGCCGACTATTGGAAAATCGACATCGATGGTTCCCCTCTTAACACATGGCTTGGCTTGTTGGAGAAATATTCTAGTGAATCTGGAGAAAAGACCGACACCGTCGCTGTGTTCAATGAAGGATTAAAAAATGAGTAAGATTAGAAATTTTCTCGGCAGAAATCTAAGCTCCAAAGCTACCAGAGATAAACTCTCAAAAAGAAAGAGATCGGCACTCATGGCAAGAATCCGTTCCAGAAAGACTTCGTTTGAAGTTGATTTCTTTCGAGTGCTTCGAGGGAAGAAAGTGAATTTTACCCCACATCCTAAGAAGATTTTGGGACATCCCGATCTTTTAATTAGAGGAGCACGAATATGCGTTTTTCTCGATAGCGATTTCTGGCATGGCTGGCAATATCCCAGATGGAAACATAAACTGAAAAATGATAGTTGGAGATTAAAGATTGAACGAAATAGAAAAAGGGACAGATATGTCACTCGATCGTTGCGTGGTAAAGGTTGGACTGTAACACGACTTTGGGAACATACTCTTATAGGTATGAATGAAAACGATATAGCTAGTTTGATACGTCGGTAAGTTTTACGCGTGTTGTTCGCGCCAAGTGGTTCACGGTCGCGGTAGAGGAAGCGCGTGGATGTCCGCTTCTTACCACGGATGATATTGGAGCTTAGCTACCGTCGGTATTGCGGGAGTGCACCCTTGGTCGTGATTAACGACTATGGGTGCACGGAGCAATACGGACGGGAGCGTAAAGCTCGCCGCAATACCCTGTAGAAGCGGACATGCTCGCGCTTCCATTACTCCGTCGTAGCCACAGAATGTTGTCCGCGACCGTGTACGGCTTGGCGCGCCACTTACTTCT
>JAPLZI010000021.1 GCA_026395095.1 Candidatus Tayloriibacteriota bacterium | reverse complement strand
GCACACCCTCGTGCTTGAACTTGGACTGCCTATCACGAAAACCGCCTGCTTGCTCGGTGTATCAATTTCTGCTGTCGCTAATGTACTGAAGAAGGGCGACGGGGTCTATAAGTGAAATAAGTGAAGAACGTCCCCGCGTATTCTCCTTTGTTTTTATTTTAAAGTCGTATGATTTGTGGTACTTTGTTGAAAGGAGGTAAGAAAAATGAGAACTTCTGCTTTAAAGATTCCTGACGATATTCTTCTGGCCTCACGGATGTCCTCAAAAGACATTGTGGTTGAACTTGCCATCCATCTGTTTGAAACTGGAAAGCTATCCATAGGTAAGGCAAAATCTCTTGCAAGTATGTCTCTATGGGAATTTCAGAACCTCCTTGCAAGCCGTGGAATACCCGTTAGTTATGATGTTGACGACTACCGTGATGATCTTGAAACGCTTAAAAAATTGAAAAAAAATCCATGATAGTAAGCAATTCATCCCCACTCATAAATTTATCAGCAATAAATCAGCTGGAGTTGCTTCGAATGATTTATGGCGAGATTGCAATACCTTATGCAGTATGGGATGAGGTGGTGGTAAAAGGGAAGGGACAACCCGGTGCTAAAAACGTTAAAAATGCTAACTGGATAAAAAAGATGAAAGTAGGTAATGTGCATTTGGTTGAAAGCCTGGCTTTAACTCTTGATTATGGCGAAGCAGAGGCAATAGCGCTGGCGAAGGAAAGAAACGCTGAACTTCTTCTTATTGATGAACGATTGGCAAGAACAATGGCTAAACATCTTGGAATAAAATATATAGGGCTCTTGGGTGTTTTAAAAGAAGCAAAATCAAGGGGTTTAATAACAGGTATGAAACCTTATATGCATTCTCTTAGAACAGTTGCAGGGTTTTGGGTAGCAGAAAACGTCTATAAAGATATTCTCAGTATAGAAGGGGAATGGGAAATAAATGAGTAACAAGCAGCTTTTCGCAATCCGCAATCCCTGGCCAAGACCGACCTCGTATGGTTTAGCACGGCAGGCCGTACGGTTCAATCCTGCCGAAGGCGGGACAATGGGATAGGGGGGAGGCATTAAGCAATTCTGTTATGTAATCAACCAGTTTTAGGAAAAATACTTTATTGTTGCGAACATATCTTATTGTTTCACATGCAAAAACAACATTTTAAGCCCTGAAATTGGTCATTTTCCATGTATAAAACGATTTGTTTCAGTTGGTTAGCTTGGTCCGACCCCCAAGCCTCTTTGATTGACTTTACAGAGATTTAGGCGATTGCTAAAACTGTTTTAGCAACTTCCTCCGGCACGTCTTCTGGTCTCACTTTTGCCTGTCATCGCGAGTGACCTCTCCACCTTCAGTCATTGCGAGCGGCCTCTCACTTATCTGTCATTGCGAGGGCTTTAGCCCGTGGCAATCTCAAAGAATGGTATTCCCCGCGTCCGTATTGACTTTCCGACAGTTTCAGGATAATACCTTTTTTGCCGCTAAGAGATTATATGTTTTTCCAGCCGGCGACCCCGGGAAATAGATACCAACTGCATTTCACGGGGCAGACAATGCCGCCTGTCAAATATTCAGCCCTAACGGGCGAATATATCGTATTATTTCATAGGCAAAAACAACACTTTAAGCCCTGAAATTGGTCATTTTCCATGCATAAAACGATTTGTTTCAGTTGGTTAGCTTGGTCCGACCCCATTATTTTATTTTTATTTACTAATGTACTGAAGAAGTGCGACGGGGTCTATAAGTGAAATAAGTGAAGAACGTCCCCGCGTTGGGCCAGTTCTCTACTCTACCCCATAAGGGTAAACTTTTTAATAGTCGTAAATTAGTCAATTATATCAGCAGCATAAATAGTGTCGGAGCTCCGACATACCT
>JAPLZI010000044.1:3925-12523 GCA_026395095.1 Candidatus Tayloriibacteriota bacterium | reverse complement strand
AGCTTTATTTGTCAACTATTAGAAACCCCTTATAAATCAACCCTATAAACTAACAAACACCCATGTCCAAAATCATCGGAATTGACCTAGGAACAACATTTTCAGCTGTGGCCGTCATGGAAGCAGGCAGTCCGCGCGTACTCGAGAACGCCGAGGGCGCCAGAACGACTCCTTCCATCGTCGCCCAGTCAAAGACCGGCGAGCGCCTCGTAGGCCTTCTCGCCAAGCGCCAAGCAGTTACCAATCCCAAGAACACAATCTCACAAATCAAGCGTTTTATGGGACACACATTCGACGAACCGAGCGTTCAGAAGGATATTAAAAACCTACCATTCGAGGTCCGCAAGGCATCGAACGGTGGCATCGAAGTCAACATGAGCGGCAAGTGGATGCGCCCAGAGGAAGTCTCGGCCATGATCCTCATGAAGCTCAAAACAGACGCCGAGGCACGCCTCGGAGAAAAGATTACTGAAGCGGTCATCACTGTTCCTGCCTACTTCAACGACTCACAGCGCGCCGCAACCAAGGATGCCGGCAAGATCGCCGGACTCGATGTAAAACGCATCATCAACGAGCCAACTGCCGCCGCACTCGCATATGGATTCAACAAGAAGAAAAACGAAAAGATAGCAGTATTCGACTTCGGCGGCGGAACATTCGATATTTCCGTTCTAGAGGTCGGCGACGATGTGGTAGAAGTAAAATCAGTTGACGGCGACTCCCATCTCGGCGGCCGCGACATAGATGCAAAGATAGTAAACTGGCTTGCGGATACATTCGCCAAGGAAAATGGCATCGACCTTCGCAAGGACGCCCTAGCTCTGCAACGCCTCGATGAAGCAGCCGAAAAAGCAAAGATAGAGCTTTCAACAGCGACACAAACAGAGATCAACATTCCATTCGTAACTTCTGGGGCAGATGGACCGAAGCACCTCCTAGTCACTTTCACGCGCGCCAAACTCGAGGAGATATGCGCAGAATACATAGATCGCGCCATGATGATTACAAAGCGCGCTATGGATGCGTCTCCATTCAAGATTGGTGAGATCAATGAAGTAGTCCTAGTCGGCGGCCAGACGCGCATGCCGGCTCTCCAAGATGCTGTAAAGAAATTCTTCGGTAAAGATCCTCATATGGGAGTGAATCCCGACGAGGTGGTTGCGGTGGGCGCCGCCATTCAAGGCGGAATATTGGGCGGAGAGGTTCGTGACGTTTTGCTCCTAGACGTTATTCCGCTATCGCTCGGAATAGAAACTCTGGGCGGCGTCGCGACCAAGCTCATAGAAAAGAACACAACTGTTCCTACCCAGCGATCGCAGGTATTCTCAACAGCAGCTGATAATCAGACTTCAGTAGAAATCCATATTTCGCAAGGTGAACGTGCCTTGTCGGCTGACAACAAATCTCTCGGGCGATTCATTCTGGACGGTATTCCTCCGGCACCCCGCGGCATGCCACAAGTCGAGGTTACATTCGATATCGATGCTAACGGCATTCTGAATGTCACAGCGAAAGACAAGGCAACAGGCAAAGCTAACTCTATCAAGATCACTGCCACTAGCGGCCTCTCAAAAGAGGAAGTAGAACGCATGAAGCAAGAAGCGGCCAAGCATGAGGCTGAAGACAAGACAAAAAAGGAGCACATAGAGATAAGGAACATAGCTGAACAGCTTGTCTATACAGCAGAGAAGGCCTTGAAGGACGCAGGTGATAAGGTGCCGGCTGATATCAAAAAGACTATAGAAGAGAAGATCTCGGCTCTGAAGACCGCTAGGGACGCAACACCTATAGACCCTGCGGCGGTTAAGAGCGCTACTGAAGCATTATCAACCGAGATTCAGAAGATCGGCCAGTTCATGAATCAACAGCAGGCCGGGCAGCAAGGAGGAGGCGCTTCAGGTGCCGCCGGAGCTGGTGGTAATTCAACCGGAGGTCCGAATGATGGAAAAGGTCCCGAAGGCGGCGACCCGAATGTAAAGGATGCCGAATTCAAGGAGAAGAAATAAATAAATGAAGGACTATTACAAAACCCTAGGAATCGATAAAAGCGCCAGCAAGGAGGACATCAAAAAGGCCTTCCATAAGCTTGCGCACGAACACCATCCTGATAAGACCAAGAATGATCCGGTATCCTCGCAGAAATTCAAGGAAGCCAGTGAGGCTTATTCAGTGTTGTCGGACGACAACAAGCGTAAGCAATACGACATGTTCGGCTCGGCCGGACCATCTGGATTCAATCCTGGAGCAGGTGGTTTTCGTGGTGGCTTCGGTGGCGCTGGGTTCAATCCACAGGACTTTGCTGGTTTTGATTTCTCTGGATTTCAGGGCGGATTCCAAAACGGTCAAGGTGGCGTAGAATTCGACCTGGGGGATTTGTTCGGTGAATTCTTCGGCGGAGGACGACGTCCAAGGAGGGGCCGTAGCATCACTGTCGACATAGAAATATCATTCAAGGAATCTATATTCGGAGTCGAGAAGGATATTACTATCGATAAAGAACGCTTTACAGTAAAAATTCCTCCCGGCATTGAGAAAGGTCAGGGCTTACGCATAAAAGATAAGGGTGAGAATGGACAGGGCGGCCGCGGCGATCTCATCGTCAGAGTCTGGGTAAAGGATCATCCGTCCTTCAGGAAGGAGGGGTTCAATATAATAACCGAATTGTCGATCAAACTCACAATGGCGCTTGCCGGTGGAGTAGTCGAACTGGAAACATTGGATGGAAGGATTGAACTCAAAATTCCCGCTGGAACATCGCATGGTGAGATCTTGCGTGTCAAAGGCAAAGGTGTTCCATACGAAACTCAAGGCCTTTGGAGCGGTTCCGGCAGACGCGGCGATCTTATGGTTGTCACGCATGTCGTAATGCCGAGAAAACTGTCTAAGGAAGCCCAGAGACTCATAGACGAACTTAAGAAGGAGGGGCTATGATAATCTTTTTAGAAAATTTGACAGAGTATATAGATTTGCTATTCTTATAGAGATACAAATGCCTTCGGGCCCGCCCTCGCAAGAGGGAGATACAAATTGCGAGCCATCAAAAAAGATCTTTGATGGCTTGTTTCGTTTCACTAAAGATTTGCATATTTAGATACCCAATGCGATTGATAATCCTTCTCGTATCAATCAGTCTTAAATGTGAGATCATCGCCGATGCTGGAGAACCATTTAACTAACCTATCTGCACATAATAAGGGTTCTTTTTTGTTGAGGATGATAATGGTACTATCCAACATAATTGTTCGCTAAAACCCTTAATTATAAGCACAGGTCTCTCTTGAGACTATTCCAATTATCGAAGTCTTTATCCATAATTTGTTGATTAAAAAACACCTCGGGTGAGGGGTTTTGTTCGTAAACAGAGGAATTATATTCCTGATTGATTACTTATGTCAATTATTGCTATTATTACAGCATGAAGAAAATACTACTCTCCGGTGTGAAGCCGACGGGCCGACCGCATATCGGCAATTACTTTGGCGCCATGAAACAATTCGTGGACCTATTGAATTCCGGCAATTATGATTGCTATTTTTTCCTGGCGGATTATCACGCGCTTAACTTCATCCAGAACCGTGAGGAGATGGCCCGTAACATTCTCGACTTGACTATTGACTACATGGCTATCGGTCTCGATCCGAACAAGGCGACGCTATTCAAGCAATCTGACGTATCGGCACACACGGAGCTCTCATGTATTTTCGACACTCTGGTGACCATGCCATATCTACAACGCGCACATGCCTATAAGGACGCCCAGGCAAAAAACGTTGAGATTAATGTCGGCACGTTTAATTATCCTGTACTCATGGCCGCTGATATTCTCCTCTACAACACTGATGTCGTGCCTGTCGGGCAGGATCAGAAACAGCATGTCGAATACGCACGCGATATTGCCCAGAAATTCAATAATGTTTTTGGCGAGACCTTCAAGCTACCAGAGCCATTGATCCTAGAGCATGTTGCGACCGTACCTGGCACCGATGGACAGAAGATGTCGAAGAGCTACAACAATACGATCCCATTATTTGCCACACGCGACGAGATCATAAAAGCAGTTATGGGGATTGTCACGGATTCCGGTTCTGATGTTCCGGCAAACGTATATGCCATTCACAAGCTATTCCGACCTGAAAGCGATCTAAAAACGCTATATGGGGCAAATAAAGGCAAATATAAGGCCTTAAAGGAGGCACTGATCGAGGATATTGACGCCTTTGTGAAGCCTTTACGCGAACGACGTGCCGAGATAGCCAAGGGCGAAAATACAGTGAATAAAGTTTTGCAACGCGGCGGCAGTAATGCGTGTTTAATCGCTTCAACCAAACTGATAGAAATCAAACAAAAAATCGGCGTCCTATGACCTTCACCGTCAAAACACAAACCTTCGAGGGGCCGCTTGATCTGCTCCTCGATCTCATCGAAAAGCACAAACTTTTTATCAGCGACATCGCTTTGGCGAAGGTCACCGACGACTTTATTGATCATGTAAAACAATTCGAAAATTTGCCGATGGGGGAGTTGGCGCATTTTATTCTAGTTGCATCAACTCTGCTTCTTATCAAATCAAAATCGCTTTTGCCCGAATTAAATCTAACTGAAGAAGAGCAAGGCGATATTCATGATCTCGAAACTCGCCTGAAAATCTACAAACACATCAAAGAGGCCAGCAAAAATATAGAAAAAATGTTTGGGGAAGAGGTTATTTTCGGCCAATCTCAATCACGGGCTTTTAGCCCAGTCTTTGCTCCTGACCCACAATTTTCGCTCGAGAGAGCCTTGAATTCATTGAAGGACTTGGTAAACAGGCTGCCAAAAAGCGAAAACCTGCCTAAGGTCGCTGTCAAAAAGATTTTGAGTCTAGAAGACATGATCGGCAATTTGACAAAAAGAATCACAACACAGCTCCGAATGAGCTTCAACCAATTTACTGCGGAACACAAGGGAGAGAAGATAAATATTATAGTCAGTTTTCTAGCAATGCTCGAATTGGTCAAACACGGTGTCCTACAGGTTTCGCAATCTAGCCAATTCGCCGATATCGAAATGGAAACCAAGGAGGTGGGCGTGCCTACATATTAAAAAAGTCCCCGTTCTCCGAAACTGGAGAACGGGGACGGGACCTAAAGCAGGCCGGGACATTACATTAACAGATCGGCGGTTTAAGATTTCTTGCTCGATCTCGCTCGAGTTCCTTTTCATATGGCAGCATCCTTTTTCCGCCGCCGATGGCAAGCAACAAGATGATCAGTATGAAGACCACGGCAGACCCGACAACTAACAGTGTTGATGAATTCATGTGCTAATTTTCCTTTCAATTTGAAATGACTACTATTCCTTTCGCCAGTGATGTCAATAGTGTAAAATGTATTCACACACATGGACCTACCCCAAAAAATCGAAGCTATTTTATTTTGGAAAGCCGAGCCGGTCGCGATAAAGAAGTTGGCCAGTCTTCTGAATGAAAGCACCGACACCATAAGGCAAGGTATCGAGCAATTGGAGCAAGGCTTGAAGGGTAGGGGGATCACTTTAGTACAAACAGATGACGACATTATGCTTGGCACAGCGAAGGAACTATCGCCACTTATCGAACAACTCACAAAAGACGAGCTTACTCACGATCTGGGGAAGGCTGGACTGGAAACTCTTTCGATAGTGCTGTATCAAGGTCCTATTTCTAGAGCAAATATTGATTATATCCGCGGCGTAAATTCGCAGTTCATCCTACGATCGCTACTCATACGGGGACTCGTGGAGAGAATAGACAACCCAGAGGATGCTCGAAGTTTTCTATACAAACCGACGTTAGATCTGCTATCGCATTTGGGAATCACAAAGATTTCTGATTTGCCAGAATACTACGAGGTTAAGAACGAGATACAAAACTTCAAATGTCCTCCAGTAATCACATAGACAAATTTTTCCTCTTTACAACCGCGGCCATTACGATTGCTGGCTTCGTGATTTTCCTATCGGCATCATTGGGACTCCTGTCACAAACAGGCGCAGCATTCGGCTCTGTGGCAATAAAACAAAGTATAAGTCTAGTTATCGGAGCAGTAGCCTTCTTTCTGTTTTCCCGTTTTAAATATACATTTTTCCGTAAGACCGCTACCATCATCCTTATAGCCGCAGTTCTTATAAATTTACTATTATTTATCCCAAGTTTAGCCCTCCATTTTAACGGTGCTTCCCGCTGGATTGATTTTGGAATATTTTCATTCCAGCCTTCGGAATTTCTGAAAATCGCTAGTGTGATCTACTTTGCGGCATGGCTTCATTTTGCTAAGGATCGCATAAAAAGAATGAAGTTCGGACTGCTACCATATATCATCATTATGGCGATTCTGGGAACATTGTTACTCATCCAGTCAGACACAGACACTCTGGTCATCATAGGATTCACCGGCATAATAATGTTCATGATCGCAGGCATGCCTTTTCGTCATCTCGTTCTATCGTTGGTGCTTCTGGGAATAGTTGTAGCCGGCGTGATCTACTTTAGGCCATACGCCATGGAACGATTCAAAGTCTATCTAAACCCGACAGCAAATACACATGGATCTGCTTATCAGATAAATCAATCCCTCATCGCTATCGGCTCCGGAGGAATGTTCGGCCGCGGCTTCGGGCAAAGTATCCAGAAATTCGGTTATCTTCCACAACCAACCGATGACTCTATATTTGCCGTCGCAGCCGAAGAATTCGGGCTTGTGGGCGGAGCCGTATTACTTTTATTATATTGTTTGTTCGCGTTAAGTTCGTTCAGAATTGGCAACAGATCCCCAGATGTTTTCGGCGGAATGCTGGCGATTGGATTTGCAGTTCTGGTAGTCACGGAATCGTTCCTAAATATGGCTGCAATGCTCGGGCTGGTCCCTATTTCCGGTTTGCCACTTTTATTCGTATCCCACGGGGGAACAGCTCTCATAATAACTCTCGCCGGCGCCGGTATTGTCGCCAATGTTTCCAAATATCCAAAAGGCGCCTGAATTTTGCTATAATTATCACATATGAAAATCCTATTTACTGGCGGGGGTTCAGGTGGCCACTTCTATCCCATAATTGCTGTCGTTGAGGCATTGCATGACTTGGTCGTAGAACGCAAGATCATACCACCCGAACTTTACTATATGGCGAAGGAACCATATAACGCCCGCGCCCTTTTTGAGAATGATGTAAAGTTTATGTCCATATCAGCCGGCAAAATCAGGCGATATTTTTCCATACTTAATATCACAGATGTTTTCAAGACTATATACGGCTGCATCATCGCTCTTATCAGAATCTACTCACTTTACCCTGATGTGATATTCGGAAAAGGCGGTTATGTGAGCTTTCCGGCGCTTTTTGCCGCAAAAATTCTGCATATTCCCGTCATCATCCACGAATCGGATTCACACCCGGGCAGAGTCAATGCCTGGGCAGGAAATTTTGCTAAAAAAATTGCAATTTCATATCCGTCAGCCGCTGAATATTTCGGTGAAAAAAATCAATCAAAGATCGCCTACACCGGCAATCCGATTCGGCCAGAAATATCGAACACTCTCAAAAACGGCGCCCATGAATTCCTGAAGCTGGAACAGGAGACACCTGTAATACTGATACTCGGTGGATCTCAGGGGTCAACGACAATAAATGACGCTATCATCGAGTCATTGCCTGAATTACTAAATCATTATCAGGTTATTCACCAAACAGGGAAGACCAATCTAGATGATGTAAAAGCAACAACCGGCGTAGTTCTCAAGGACAATTCATATGCATATCGATATCATCCTTTCGATTACTTAAATGAGCTTGCTCTACGAATGGCCGCTGGCGTAGCCGATATGGTCGTGTCTCGTGCTGGTTCGACCATATTCGAAATAGCCGCTTGGGGGATTCCTTCAGTGATAATTCCACTTTCACCATCAATATCACACGACCAGACCACCAATGCCTTTGCATATAGCGAGACAGGTGCTGCCTCGGTTATTGAAGAGAACAACCTGCATGGCCATATTTTGGCGGCCGAAATAGACCGTATATATGGAACGCCCGCTATCAAGGATAAAATGAAGGAAAAGGCCTTGACTTTTGCCCGTTTAGACAGCGCCAAGCTCATTGCCCAGGCAATTTTAGACATTGCATTGGAGCACGAGAAGTGATAAGGTAACAGCTCAATAAAGTCGTATTAAAAGAGTTAATAACCTATTATTATATGCAACCAGAAAAAGGTCTCCGAACGTGGCAGTGGGTAGTCACAGCCATAGTTGTGATCGTTCTCATAGTCATCGGCATTATGGCTTTTAGCAAAAAGTCTCCTAAGGCCGAAACTCCAAATGAGCCTGTAAACACAGTAGATACCACGGTTCCAGGTGCAAACTCGATCGTTATTGGCGATCAATATCCTGGGAATGTCGCTTATGTTTCCTCGGTTCAGCTCGCAAAGGCCGGCTGGGTCGTGATCCACAAGGATAATAAGGGCGAGCCAGGCGCAGTCATGGGATATGCTTGGGCAAATGAAGGCATAAATCCGCTCAAGATCACTCTCTCTCAACCGATGATAGATGGTGGTACATACTACGCGATGCTTCATTCTGACAATGGCGA